>CALGEF010000276.1 GCA_937881755.1 uncultured Acidobacteriota bacterium | reverse complement strand
CACTGTCAGGCTAAAACCTCGGGGTATCAGAATGTTAATCTTTCATTAGCAACCTGCGCACAGTATCTGAAATGTTCAGGATGTCTGACATGTACGCTCGTATTGCCCTTTCCTTTGCCTTCGCTGCGGCGGCCTTCTCGGCGCCCGCGATCGCGCAGGTGCGCGCGGGCAATGACGCCATCCGGATCGAAGCGCCCACCGCCTCGGAAACCCCCTCGGCAAGGGCCGAGTGGTATCGGCAGTTCTCCGAAGCCAAACCGGCCGAAAACCGCCCGCAATGGCAGGCGGAGCCGTCGCAGGATTTCTCCATGCGCCTGGGCGGCAATTCGCGCTGGGAACTGAGCGTCGACAAGTTCACCCGCCTCGGCGCCTCGCCACTGCCGCGTGAGGAAGTCCAGGCCGGCGCCTCGTTCAAGATCACGCCCCGCTTTTCGGTTGGCGGCGAAGTCAGCATCCGCGCCGATGAACTGAACGGATTGAACGATTCGGCCCGTTGGGAAAATCAGGACGTCGAAGCCGGCATCCGGCTGAAATCGGCTTTCAAGTTCTGATCAAGTCTGCGCTTAACGCTCAGTTCGGCACGGCCTCGCGCCTGCTAAACTACCATCTCGCAACTCTGACCGACGATGAGTGCTTCTGGCGCCCGGCGTCTGTGGGGCCGCACGTGCGGTTGTCCGCAGAAGGGCGCTGGACTGCAGACTGGCCAGAAGACGAGGCTTATGCGCTCGGCCCGCCCAGCATCGCATGGTTGACCTGGCACATCGGTTTCTGGTGGTCGATGGTGCTCGACCATTCCTTCGGCGAGGGCCGCCTGCGCCGCAAAGACATCATCTGGCCCGGCAACGCCGCGGCGGCAGTGGCATGGATCTCCGGGCTGGAATCCAGATGGGTGGAGGCTCTCGACGCGTTGACCGAGGCGGAGCTGCAGTCTTCCCAACTTACCCGATGGCCATTCCTGGACCGCCCCTTTGCAGACGTCGCTGCCTGGGTGAACCTCGAGCTCACGAAGAACGCGGCGGAGATTGGCTATGCCCGCTTTCTCTACGCGGCCCGGCCATGAACGCGCACATGCCGTCTACTGCGGCGAAGCCGGCCACTTTCGTGATGCATCCAACGTTCTCGGGCGCCGCGCCCCCCAGCGCATAAACGGTAAGTCCCGCGTCCCGGACCAGTTGGCGAAACCTGAGCGCGCCCATCGCTGTTCCCGCGCTCGCACTGCGCGATGCAAACACGGTCGACAGAAGCACGGCGTCGATGGGCAATGCTGCGGCCCTCCGCAATTCCCGGCCCGAATGCGCGCTGACCGTCTGCACGGCGAACAGGGTCTTCCACCGCCGCGCCTCACGCCTCAGGCTGAAAGGCCAGTGCACACCGTCCGCGCCGACCGTCGCGGCTAGCGCAGGATCCGCCGCCACCAGAAACGCGAGCCCGCGGCGGGTACAAATCCCCGCCAGCGTCTGCGCCACGCTCTCCCGGTCCGCCGCGCCAAAATGCCGGTAAATGACGCCAAATCCCACCGGAAGGCCGCTCGCAATCGCGGCCGGGTCCGGCGTTCGTGCCGGATCGGTGACGAACCAGGCCGGGGGCAGGGCAGGGGGCAGGTGCGCCGCGCTGCGGCGTGCAGCGGCGATCAGCTTGCGCTGCGCCCGGCTTTGGGGTTCTAGGCTCATCGCCATGACCGATACGCCGGAAGCCGGAATTTCCAAACGCCGGGATTTGATCCTCGCGCAGCTCGCCGCTGCGGCCACCCCGCCGCCCGTGCTGGTGGCTGTCTCCAAGACACAGCCGGACGAAGCGCTCGAAGAGGCGCTCGCCTCCGGCCAACGCGTGTTCGGCGAGAACCGCGTCCAGGAAGCCAGAGCCCATTGGGAAGCCCGCCTCGCGCGCTTTCCGGATCTCGAACTGCACCTGATCGGCCCTCTGCAGTCGAACAAGGCCGAGGACGCGGTCCGCCTCTGCGATGTCATCCAGACGCTCGACCGGCCGAAGCTTGCCGATGCGCTGGCCGCCGCCATGGCGAAAGTTGGCCGCCGCCCGCGGCTGATGATCCAGGTGAATACCGGCGAAGAGCCGCAGAAAGCCGGCGTGTCGCCGGACGGTCTGCCCGCCTTGCTGGAGCACGCCCGCAGCCAGGCCCTCGAGATTGAAGGCCTGATGTGCATCCCGCCCGTGGGCGAACCCGCCGGGCCGCACTTTGCGCTGCTCGCCAAACTCGCCCGCGCGCACGGATTGACGTCTCTTTCGATGGGGATGAGCGGAGACTACGAACTCGCCGCCCGCTTCGGCGCGACGCATGTGCGCGTGGGCACGGCGCTGTTTGGTGAGCGAGTCTAGGTCCGGATCTCGATCACCGAGCCACCGCCCAGCAACCTCAGCACGGCTCGTAAGTCTGGCTCCGCCAGCGCGATACAGCCCTCCGTCGGCGCATACCCGTCCCGCGCCACATGCAGGAAGATCGCGCTGCCCATCCCCGCCACGACGGGATCATCATTGTAGCCGAGCTCGACGATCAGGACGTAGAGTCCGTCCTCCCGCCAGAGCCGTTCATGGCCGCCCCGGCAGGGCAGGGGCACGAGGCGGTTATAGCTTGGCTCGGCCGGGTCATCGCTCCACCCGTCTTCCGGTTTGAGGCCGATGGCCGGCAGTCCGGTTTCGGGCGGTGGTCCCTTGTCCGGCCGGTAAAACACCCGGCGCGCCGGCCAGGCGCCGATCGGCGAGGCCCCGTCTCCTTCGCGCTTGCTCGCCGCGGGTTTGACCCCGCCCTTTCCGAGCACGCAGCGGAATACGAGGCCCTCGCCTTCAAAACGCCCGTCTGAAAAGGCAGTGAAATGGCTTGCCAGTCTCGGCTCCCGGGATTGTTATTGGCGTAAGGTAACGCGCCGAACTATGCAGCCCGCCATGCCCCGCGCCAAGAGGTGCCCGGACCTAAGCCTATGCAGGCGTTGAAGGATTTTCGTGATGTCCACCAGGAAACACATTCTCATCGTCGATGACGAGGCCGATTTCCGCGACACGCTCTCTGAACAGTTCGAACTCAGCGAGGGCTTCCAGGTCACAAGCGCGGCAACCGGAGAAGAGGCGTTGACGCTCGCCGCTGCCCAGCGCGTCGACATCATCGTGCTGGATGTCGACATGCCTGGCATCAACGGCATCGAGACCTGCAAGCGCCTTCGCGCCGCCGGCATCCGCGCGCCGATCATCATGCTGACGGGCCGCACCGGCGAGGCCGACACGGTCGCCGGCCTCGATGCCGGCGCCAATGACTATGTGACCAAGCCCTTCACCTTCTCGGTCCTGCTTGCCCGCGTGCGCGCCCAGCTGCGCAGCTTCGAGCAGACAGAAGACGCGACCTTCGAGATCGGCCCCTACGAGTTCCGCCCCTCAACCAAGACGCTGCGCACGAAGGAAGGCAAACGCATCCGGCTGACGGAGAAGGAAACTGAGATCCTGAAATACCTCTACCGGGCAGGTGGGAAAGCGGTGGCGCGCGAGACGCTGCTGTCAGAAGTCTGGGGCTATAACGCCGCCGTCACCACCCACACACTGGAGACCCACATCTACCGCCTCCGCCAGAAGGTCGAGCCCGACCCCGGCAATGCACGCCTGCTGATGACCGATGCGGGCGGGTACCGGCTTCAGGTCTAGCCCTTCACCTGAACGCTGATCGGCGCATGGTCGGACGGCTTCCAGCCGCCGCGCCAGGCAAGATGCACGCGGTAGCTGTCGACCTTCGTATCGCTGAGCGCTTCCTTGTTGGCCCAGATATGGTCCAGCCGCCGGCCCTTGTTGGCGGCGGCCCAGTCGGCCGCACGGTAGCTCCACCAGGTGTAGAGTTTGTGCTCGGCCGGAACGGCGAGGCGAGCGATGTCCGCGAACCCGGCGACTTTCCGCCCGTCTTCCAGCCGTTCGGTTTCTTCCGGTGTGTGCGAGACGATCCCCAGCAGCTGCTTGTGTGACCAGACATCATGCTCGTGCGGCGCAACGTTCAGATCGCCGACGAGAATGCGCGGCGCGCCCTTCTTCAGTCTGTTGTAGCCGGGGCCCAGGCGGTCGAGGAAATCGAGCTTGTGGGCGAACTTCTCGTTGACCGCCGCGTCCGGCACATCGCCGCCGGCCGGCAGGTAGATGTTATGGATCTCGAGCCCCGATTTGAGCCGCGCGGCAATCACGCGCGCATGGTTCTCGCGGCAGAGGTCCGGCGAATCAACCATCTCGATCGGCGTGCGCGAGGCAATCGCTACGCCCGCATGTCCGCCGCGCTGCCCGCGCATCAGAACATGCGCAAAGCCCATCTCCCTGAACGCCTTCAGCGGAAACTCCGCGTCCTGGCACTTGGTTTCCTGAAGGCAGATCACGTCCGGATTCTCGGCCGCGACAAAGCCTTCGATATTCGGCGCACGCAGGCGCACCGAGTTGATGTTCCAGCTGACGATTCTGAGGGGCCTGGGCATCCGGATGGAGTAGAGCCCCGGCCCGGAAAGCGAAACCCGGTTCTTGGGGAAAGGCGTGAAAATCCGAAATCCGGCCGCAAACGTCAACGCGCCCGAACGCGGGGAGTTCGGGCGCGCCGGACGCGTTTGACGGCGTCTTTGATATGACCGTGGCAAGTTGCCACTGGTCTCGGCGGATCGGAAGGTTCGCAGCGGGGGGTCAATGCTGCGCGGGGTTTCCTCGCCGTCGATAGTGGCAATAATGTCACTGCCGATCAGATTCGCAAGTTAATTGAAGGTAATTCCGCGTACCGGTCAGCGGTTGTCGAAATCCTTCAGAATGAACAGGCGCGGGTTCAGCTTGGCGCCCGTTTCAACGCCGCTCAGCAGCACTGAGGTGCGTCCACCATTGGCGTCCACCGTCCGCCAGCCGGTCAGCGCATTGTCTGCCAGCACAACGGTCAGCGTGCCGTCCATCTCGCCGGTCTTGTCCCGCACCGTGATGTTCGTCTGGTCGCCCATCCGGCGCACATCCACCACTTCGGCTTCCTTCTCGAAATCGAGAGTGCTTGACAGCAACAGCGACAGCGGCGTTGAGGCGAGCGGCACCCGGTCGGTCGTCTCGAGGTCGGAATCCTGCAGCGCCACGGTCGTCCCGTCGCTGACCAGCACCAGCGACACCGGATCGTCATAGTCAAACCGCACCTTGCCGGGCCGCGACAGCGCGAACTGGCCCGTGGAGTAGGAGCCATCCGGCGAGTACTGCTCGAACTTGCCGCGCGCCGTTTTCACGGACGCGAGCGCCCTGGCGGCTTCCTTCAGCAGTTTCGAGCGCTCAGCGGCCGTCAGCGGCGCGGCGGCCGGGGCAGGGGCTGAAACGGACGGGCTGGCCGGGGCCTGTTTCAGGCCCATCGTGAGGGGCGCGCCCATGATGAGGGCGGCGGCGCTGATACTGGCGATCAAGTTCATCATGTGTCGGGTCTCCTTATGACCTTGAGCCGGGATGTACAGGTAGGCGCCTGAACCCGGCCTAAACAGGGCAGTTGGCCCGCGTTTATGCAATAACCTGCGCCGATCCCGGTTGCACCAGCCTCTCCGGCTTGCAGATTTTCCGCCAGCATCCCATCTTGCCGCCTTACAATCACGGTATCGCAAGGGACACCCGACATGGCCACCGAAGGTCTGCAACACACATCGGACGGCACCGACCAGGGCTTCATGGCTGATGTGGTCGAAGCCTCCATGACCCAGCCGGTCATCGTCGACTTCTGGGCCCCCTGGTGCGGGCCCTGCCGCACCCTCGGCCCGATCCTCGAGCGCGTCGTCGAGGGCAAGAAAGGCGCGGTGAAACTCGTCAAGATCAACACCGAAGAGCACAATGCCTATGCCAGCCAGCTCGGCGTGCGCTCAATCCCGGCCGTCTATGCCTTCCACAAGGGCCGCCCGGTCGACGGCTTCATGGGCGCGCTGCCGGAATCGCAGGTCTCCGCCTTCATCGAACGCCTGCTTGGCGGCACCGACAATGCACAGGTCATCGCCGAAGCCCTCAGCCAGGCCGAAGCCGCCAGCCAGGCCGGCGACATTGCGCTGGCCGCCGAAATCTATGCCGCCGTAATCCAGGAAGATCCTGAAAACACCGCCGCCATCGCCGGCCTTGCCCGCTGCTACCTCGCCAATGGCGACACCGAGCGCGCCCTTGCCACGCTGGAGATGGTGCCTCCCGCCAGGAAGAATGAAAGCGTCGTCAAAAGCGTCCGCCTTGCCATCGAGATGGCCGCCGATGCCCCGGCGCCGACCGAGCTGGACGCGGCCCTTTCCGCCGTCAGCGCTAATCCGGGCGACCATGCCAGGCGCTACGAGCTCGCCGAACAGTACGCCGCCGCGGGCCGCTACAAGGACGCCGCCGACCACCTGCTGATTATCCTCACCGCCAAGCTCGGCTGGCAAGACGGCAAGGCGAAGACGAAACTGCTGCAGGTCTTCGAGGCCGCCGGCCCGGCTGACCCCGTCACTATCGAAGGCCGCCGGCGTCTCGCTTCGCTGATGTTTGCCTGATCGGGCAATCGCCCCACCTTCTGTCCAGAAAAGCCGGAAGGACCTGACATGTCGCAGTACCGAAAGACCGCAGACCTGCCGGACGCTGTTCCCGTGTTCCCGCTGCCGGGGGCATTGCTCTTCCCGAGATGTGAACTGCCGCTCAACATCTTCGAGCCGCGCTATCTCAACATGTTCGATGACGCGATGCGCGGCCACCGGCTGATCGGCATGATCCAGTCGCTCGGCGGCGCGCGCGAGCGTCCCGGCATTGCCCGTGTCGGCTGCGCCGGGCGCATCACCAGCTACGCCGAGACCGATGATGGCCGCTATATCGTCACCCTGACGGGCATCTGCCGCTTCGCCGTGAAGCAGGAACTCGCCGTCACCACGCCTTACCGGCAGGTACGCCCCGGCTGGGACGCCTTTGCCGCCGATCTTTATCCCGCGTCCGAGGACGGCCTGCCGGACCGCAGCGAGCTGATCCTGTCGCTGCGCACTTACGCCGCCACGCACGGCCTGCAGGCGGACTGGAGCGCGGTCGAAGACGCGCCGATGGAGGCGCTTGTAGGCGCGCTCGCTGCCGGTTGCCCGTTCCCCGCGCCAGAGAAGCAGGCGCTGCTCGAAGCGGTGAGCCTCGCGGACCGCGCCCGCACGCTGATCGCCCTGATGGCGATGAGCGCCAGTGGCGGCGGCGATGGCCCCGTGCAATAGAGACCGGCATGATCGCGCCTGATGCTCCCGCCGAATTCAAGCCGAACGGCGTCGATCCGCGCCTGCTCGAGCTGCTGATCTGCCCGGTCACACGCCAGCCGCTGGTCTATGACCGCGCCGCCAATGAACTGATCTCCGCCAAGGCGCGTCTCGCCTATCCGATCCGCGGCGGCATTCCGATCATGCTGGAAGAAGAAGCCCGCGACATGGACGTGTTGCCGGATCTTTCCGGCGGCGCGTACGAAACATCGGATGGCCAGGAAACAGGGGAGGGGACATGACCGCTCCCGCCTGGCCCGCGCGCCTCACTTTCCGCGCTGGCGCGCAGGAACTCGTCGCCGAATTCGATGACGGCAAGTGTGGACGCGTGCCCTACAAGCGCCTGCGCGAGGAAAGTCCGTCTGCGGAAGTCCAGGGCCACGGCCGCGGACCTAAGCCGTCGCAAAAGCCTGTGCCGGAGGACATCCGTGTCCTGAAAGCCGAACCCGTCGGACGCTACGCCCTGCGCCTCTTCTTCTCCGACGGCCACTCCAGCGGGCTCTACACCTGGAACATCCTCCGCGCCCTGACGGTTGGCGACTAGCCAGGCGGCCTGCAGTGTGGCGCCCATGCTTCGGTTTCGCTCAGGATAAGCTGCGCGGCTTGCTGAGGGATCCTACCGCATCAGGCTCGGAAGATGCGCCTGGTCCGCGCTCGCCTGCCGGGCCAGTGCCCGGCGCAGAGGCGTGATCCGGTTGGCCGCCGTCAGGGCGAAGCCGCGCAAGCCTTTCAGCAGCGCGTTGTCATTCGAGAAGGCCCGGTCGATCAGGTCCATTCCCATCGCGGTCGCCGCCGCATCGAACCGGCGCCAGTCCTGATACTGCGCCAGCACCGTATCGCTGCCGGGGTCGAGCCCGGTCTCGCGCGCGCTGGCCATCACATCCACCAGTGCGCCGACATCCTTGAAGCCAAGGTTCAGGCCCTGGCCCGCCAGCGGATTGATCCGCCGCGCCGCGTCCCCCAGCAGCGCCGTGCGCGGCCCCGCCATCTTTTCGGCAATCTGCATCACCAGCGGATAGGAGAGGGGAGGCCCGTCCAGGTGCATCTGGCCTGCGAAGTCTGCAAAGCGCGCGTTCAGCTCGGCCTCGATCTGGTCCTTCGGCAGTTTTGCCAGCGTCTCGGCGGCGCCGGCCTTCATGTACCAGGCAAGGTTGGCGCGGTCGCCCGGCAGGGGCAGGGTCGCGAACGGACCCTCCGGCGTGAACAGCTGCCGGGCGATACCGTGATGCGGGCGGCTCAGGGCCACGTCGGCTGCGAAGACGGATTTGCCATAGCTTCGCCCTTCGGTCCGGAGGCCGAGGCTGTTGCGCACCGCCGAGTGAATTCCGTCACAGGCGGCCACCAGTCCCGCCCGGACCATGCGTCCGTCTTCCAGCGAGATTTCAGCGCCCGCCGGGCCCGTTGTCATGCCCGAAAACCGGGCGCCGCGCAGCCAGGTCAGGCCGGGCACCTCCGCCGTCCGCCGGTCCAGGGCTGCCTGAAGGGCGCCGGCTGGCACCATCTGGCCCAGCGGTTCACCGTTTGCGTCCCGGTCCAGGTCGTCAGCCGAGAAGGCCGCATGCGGCGCGCCGAACCAGTGCGTGCCGCCGTCTTGCGCGTCGAGGCCGTTGAGGGGCGTCGTCTGGTCCGCAAGCTCGGGCCCGATCCCCGTCGCCCTGAGCAGGCGCCAGCTTCCCCGCACAACGGCGAAAGTCCTTGTATCTGTTGCATTTGCACCCGTCGCCGGCCGGCCGTCGATGAGCGTTACAGTAAACCCCGCCTGCGCGGCGAGGATCGCCAGGGATGTGCCGACAGGCCCCGCACCAACGACCGCGAGTTCACAGGGGCCAGGGGGGGCGAGGCGTGTTTGCGTCATGTGAAAGAGGTAGCGATGCTGCACCGCGGCGTCCAGCGGTGGCACTGAATTGGGCGTTTGGCCGCAAGCGTGCACAAGCTTTAACCAACGCCCCCTCGAATCAGGCCCGCCCCACGACTGCTGTGCGACTTTTCCGGGCAGCCGAAATCATATCGGCTCCGGGAGAGCGCGGGGGGTCCCCGCTCTGCAGAACTGCAACAGAGGAGGGGCCTATGGGCCGATTGACTGGACGTTTGATCCGCGGGGCGATGCTTGCGCCGCTATCGTTATTCACAGCAGGCTTGGTGTGGGCACAGGAAGAGGCGGCCTTGAGCCTCGAAGAGCGCCTGGCTGCGCTCGAGACGGCCAGCGCCGTCCCGGCATATGTCGACAACAGCTACCTTTTCCTGATCGGTGGCCTCATCGTAATGTTCATGGCGGCCGGCTTCTGCATGCTCGAGGCTGGCCTTGTGCGTTCCAAGAACGCCGCCATGCAGTCGACGAAGAACGTGCTTCTCTTCGCAGTCGCCGGCCTCCTGTTCTGGCTCACCGGCTACAACCTTGCCTATCCGGGCGACGCCAGCCTGTTCTCTGGCCTGCTTCCGACCAATCTCGCCATCTGGGCGCCGGCGCCACTCGAGGAAGCCAATGGCGGCTACTCGTCGGGCTCCGACTGGTTCTTCCAGATGGTGTTCGTTGCTACCGCCGCCTCGATCGTCTCGGGCGCGGTCGCAGAGCGCGTCAAGCTTATCCCCTTCCTTATCTTCACGGTCGTGCTTACGGGCTTTATCTACCCGGTTGTCGTCTCGTGGGAGTGGGGTGGCGGCTACCTGGATTCCGTTTGGAGCTTCTCGGACTTCGCAGGATCGACGCTCGTTCACTCGGTTGGCGGCTGGGCGGCGCTCACCGGCGCCCTCATCATCGGACCCCGTCTCGGCAAGTATTCCGGCAAGACCGTCAATCCGATGCCGGGCTCCAACATCCCGCTCGCGGCCCTCGGCACCCTGATCCTGTGGCTCGGCTGGTTCGGCTTCAACGGCGCTTCGCAGCTCGCCGCCGGCACCATTACCGATATCAATTCCGTGTCGATCATCTTTGTGAACACCAACATGGCTGCTGTGGGCGGCACGCTCGCCGCCGCGATTACAACGGCGGTTCTCTTCAAGGGCAAGATCGACGCAACGATGGTCTTCAACGGTGTCATCGGCGGTCTTGTGTCGATCACCGCTGAGCCGCTGGCTCCGACCATCGGCGAGGCTGTCCTGATCGGCGCCGTCGGCGGCGTGCTTGTGGTCCTCTCTGTCCGCGCGCTCGACATGCTCAAGATCGACGACGTTGTCGGCGCCATCCCGGCCCACCTTGTGTGCGGCATCTGGGGCACGATGATTGTTCCCTTCTCCAACAGCGGCGCGACATACGTTGGCCAGGGTGTGGGCGTCGTGCTTACCGGTGTCTTCGTGGTCGCGGCCTCCGCCATCATTTGGCTGGTGCTCAAGTTCACGCTCGGCGTGCGGGCAAGCGAGGAAGAGGAAATTGCGGGCATGGACCGCACCGAAGTCGGCCTCGAAGCCTATCCGGAGTTCTCCGGCCGCTAAGGGGAGACGTCAAAACACCAACCAGGCGCCCCGGCTGAGAAATCAGCCGGGGCGTTCTGCTTTGCTATCGAAAATTTAAGCTCGCCGGCTTCCGGCAGACTCAAGCAGATTCAAGCAGATTCCGGCCTTCCGGGCCAAAAAACCTTCGAATTCTACAGGCTGCGTTTGCGGCATGTTAAGCCTAACGGGCGAAACCTGACGCTCCGGCCCCCGCCACTATCGGAGCATCCCCTCATGCAAGACACCGCGATCCGGGACGAAGACCTGCGCACGGTAAGCGATCCGGTCTGGCGGATCCTGACGGGCGCTGCGGCGTTCGGGGCAGGGGTGTTTGTGTGCGGCAGTGCCGGCTCCTACCTGCCATCTGATCCCAGCTGGAATGCCGCCACCGGCGCCAGCGTGCAGAACCTGTTCGGCTCGGCCGGCGCGGTTTTCGCCGATCTCGCGCGCCAGCTGCTCGGCTGGTCCGGCTGGATCGCCGGTCTCGCGCTGATGATCGGCGGCGCCATGCGTGCCGTGCTCGTCGGCAAGCCGCGCATCCGCCGGTGGCTCTATGGCGCCGTGGCCGTGCCGCTGTCGGCCGCCGCCTTTGCCGCCTGGCCCGTGCCGGAAACCTGGCCGCTCAGCGCCGGCCTCGGCGGCATGTTCGGTGACGGCGTGTTCAATCTGGCCGTCCTGCCGTTCCGCGCCCTGATGCTGCCCGCGCCCGAAAGCTGGGCCGGCTTCCTGCTCAGCGGCGCAGCGCTCTGGGCCGGCCTTTCCGCGCTCGGCTTCCAGCGCCGCGACGCAAAACTCCTCTCCGAAACCGCCGCCCGCTCCGGCAAGACGGCCGTCACCGGCGCTGCCGGTCTTGGCGGCTTACTGATCCGCATCGGCCACTCGCTCGCCGCCCGCCAGCCAGTGCGTATGGACGGGAGGGACGTGCCCGTTTCCAGCGACCGCACCCTGATCATCAAGCATGACGACGACTACGTCCCGTCCTCGCGCTACCTGCCGTCCGACAATGACGCCGACGAATACGACAGCCGCTACGGCGCCGCTGCCTGGGACGACGAAGACGACACCGAAGAGGCCGAAGCCGCCCCGCCGCCGCCGGGCCTGCGCTTCGCCGTGCCGCGCCAGACGCCGAAGACGACCGCCGCCCCGAGAGTCGCCCCGCCGACCCGCCGCCGCACCTCGACGCGCCTGCCGTCGCTTGACCTTCTGCAGGTCCCCGAAGAGCGCCGCGACACGTTCGACGAGGACGCCCTGCTGGCCAAGGCTGAGCGCCTGTCTGCGGTGCTGAAAGAGTTCGGTATCCAGGGCCGCATCAAGGAAGTGCGCCCGGGCCCCGTGATTACCCTGTTCGAGATGGAGCCGGCCCCCGGCGTCAAATCCTCGCGCGTCATCACCCTCGCCGACGACATCGCCCGCTCTATGAGCGCCGTCTCCGCCCGCGTCGCCGTCGTGCCCGGCAAGAACGCGATCGGCATCGAACTGCCGAACGACGAGCGCGAGAAGGTCTTCCTGCGCTCCATCCTGCAGTCCGAAGCCTATGTGAACTCGCGCGCCTCGCTGCCCGTCGCCCTCGGCGAGGACATCGGCGGCCAGCCGACCGTCGTGGACCTCGCCCGCATGCCCCACCTGCTCGTCGCCGGCACCACCGGCTCGGGTAAATCAGTCGGCGTCAACGCGATGATCCTGTCGCTGCTCTATCGCCACACGCCGGAACAGGTCCGCCTGATCCTGATCGACCCGAAGAAGCTCGAATTCACCGTCTACGAAGGCATTCCGCACCTGCTGGCCCCGGTCATCACCAAGGCGCCGGAAGCCGTCAACGCGCTCAAATGGGCCGTGCGCGAAATGGAAAACCGCTACGAGCTGATGTCCAAGGCAGGCGTGCGTAACCTTGCGGGCTTCAACGAAAAAGCGTCGAAATACCGCGCGGCCGGCGAGCCGCTGGTGCGCAAGGTCCAGACCGGTCTCGACGAACGCGGCAAGCCGATGTTCGAAACCGAGATGCTGCCGCTCGACCATATTCCGCAGATCGTCGTCGTGATCGACGAGATGTCGGACCTTATGGTCGTTGCAGGCAAGGAAATCGAAGGCTGCCTGCTGCGCCTCGCCCAGATGGCCCGCGCCGCCGGCATCCATCTGATCACTGCTACCCAGCGCCCGTCCGTGGACGTCATCACCGGTACGATCAAGGCGAACTTCCCGACCCGTATCTCCTACATGGTCACCAACAAGGTCGACAGCCGCACCATCCTCAACGAGCAGGGAGCCGAACAGCTGCTCGGCAACGGCGACCTTCTCCACCAGGAGCCCGGCAAGAAAACGCAGCGCCTGCACGGCCCCTTCGTCTCCGACGAGGAAGTCTGCGCGGTGGCTGACTGGCTGCGCGAGCAGGGCGAGCCGGACTATGTCATGGACATTGTCGAGGCCAAGGATGACGGCTCTTCGGGCTCCCCGGTGATGGACGCCATGCTCGGTATGGGTGAGGGCGGCGGCGATGATGACGACGCGCTCTTCGCCGAAGCGGTCTCGGTCGTGATCCGCGACCAGCGTGCCTCCACCTCCTATCTCCAGCGCCGCCTCAAGGTCGGCTATAACAAAGCCGCCGGTTTGATCGACCGCCTCGAGGAGGAGGGCGTCATCTCCGCGCCCAACCACGCCGGCAAACGCGAAGTCCTCACCAAGGCGAAGGCCGCCTGACGCCTCGCACTACGAGCTCTGGTGGGAAACAAATGCAAAGGCCCCCGACCCCCCAAAGATGGAGGCGGGGGCCTGATCTTTTTGAAGCGGAAGGTCGCCACCCCTCTCCCTGCGGGAAAGGCGGCGCCCGCGACTGCAGGTCGTGGGCGGTGAGGGGCTTGGAGCAACAAGCAGCCTCACCCCATCGGATACAGAATTTCCTTCGTTACCTGATCGCACGCCTTCATCACGTCCGGCGACAGCTCGAGGTCAATCGCCGCCAGGATGTCCGCCAGCTGATCAAACTTCGACACACCGACAATCGTCGAGGCCACGAAGTCATGCTGTTTCGACCAGGCCGTCGCCAGCGTCACCACGCTGATGCCCGCGTCCACTGCGATCTTCATGTAGCGCTCGGTCGCCGCGAGGGACTTCTCGTTGACGAAGCGTTTCGCCATCGCCGCCTGCCGTCCGCCAAGCTTCAGGTAGGAGGAGAACCGTGCGCCCTCCGGCGTCGCCCCGCCATTGTACTTGCCGGAAAGAACGCCGCCGCCGATCGGGGAATAGGGGATCAGGCTCACGCCTTCTTCCCTGCACACCTTCGACAGCGCATCCTCGAACCGCCGGTTGTTCAGCGAGAAATTGTTCTGGATCGTCTGGTAGCGTACCGCGCCGAGCCGCTCCGAGGTTGCGACCGACTTCATCAGACCCCAGGCGTCCTCGTTCGAACAGCCGACGATCCGCACGACGCCCTCGCGCACCAGTTCGTCCAGCGTATCCATCGTCTCGTCATAGCCGGTGCCATGGTCCGGCCAATGCGTCTGGTAGAGGTCGATGTAATCTGTCTGCAGACGCTTTAGGCTCGCCTCCACGGCGCGGCGGATATTGTGCCGGTCAAGCGCCGTCATGCCGGCGCGCTGTGATCCCTTGATCCAGCCATGCGACGGTCCGCACACCTTGGTGGCCAGGATGATCGAGTCGCGGTCCCTGGTCTTCATCCAGCGCCCGAAGATTTCCTCTGTCCGCCCGGCCCATTTGGAATCCGGCGGCACGGGATAGTTCTCGGCCGTGTCATAGAAATTGATGCCCGCCTCATAGCTTGCATCGAGGATGCGGAAGGCCTCGGCCTCGTCAGTCTGCGCCCCGAAGGTCATTGTCCCCATGCAGATGTCGGAGACAAAAATGGCGCTCTTGCCCAGGCGGCGGTGTTTCATGATGGGTATCCCTCAGCTTTAAAACCCAGCTTAGCGCCGCCCGCTCAGTATGCCACCACGGCGAGTATCCCTCCGGCGGGGGCTTTGCGCGCCCTGAGGCACGCCGGCTTGCGGGGGGGTGTGACATCGTTGCAACAGCTTACGATTATCGTGGCCGGCGGCAAACTCCAGGTCAGGTGACCATTTTTTGGGTTTTCCGCCTGTGTTGCGTGCAGATTTGCGTAAATTCGCGCTCCTGACCCCCTTAAGCGTTGGGGGCGCCCAAGCCTCCGCACCGATTCGAGGTAGAAAAGGACGGGTTTGTATTACATTATAGTAACAAAACTCGCGGCGTGCGGGTTCGATGGAGGGTATTTTGACTATGCAACCGAAAAAATCTGTATCGTCTGTGAAACAGTTCCTGACTTATACCGCAGGTCTGGGCGCCATGCTCGCCATGGGCGGCGGCCTGCCCGCGATCGCACAGGAAGAAGACGCCGCCGCAACGGTCTCAATTCCGGCAGCCGACAGCGAAGCGCGCCAGGCAACCGTGACCGTTACCGGCAGCCGGATTCCGACGGATCCAAACCTCGCCGGATCAACGCCGGTCCAGTCGCTGGGTGAAACAGACATCCGCCTCTCGGGTGAGCTCAACCTTGCAGACATCGTCAACGACATCCCGGCGCTGGTCTCATCCCTCACGGCGGAAAACTCCGCGACCGGTGCCAACGCACTGAACCTGCGCGGTCTCGGCGGACAGCGCACGCTGACGCTGGTCAACGGCCGCCGGCACGTGGCGGGCTTCCGGGGCACCCAGGCGGTCGACGTAGGTACGATCCCGCGCGCGCTGGTCGAGCGGGTTGAGGTGACCACCGGCGGCGCATCGGCCGTCTACGGTGCAGACGCCGTGACCGGCGTCGTCAACTTCATCCTGAAGGACGATTTCGAAGGCCTGCAGCTGGATGCCCGCGGCGGCGTCTCGGGGCAGGGTGATGCTGAGAACTTCGCGATTGATGCCCTGTGGGGCCGCAATTTTGCGGATGGACGCGGCAACGTCGCGCTGAGCCTGACCTACGAAGATGATTCCAGCATAAATTATGGCGAACGTGACTGGTCGAAGGACAACGGTATCGATTCGGTCGCGCCTCGCGCAAACCCCAGTACGGATCCCAATGCGCCTCCGCGTGCTGTGATAAGCAACCCGACCTTCTGGCTGACGTCAAATGAGGGCTCCATCGCCCCGAGCTTCGGCGGCCGCAACATTGCTGTTGTAGATATCAACAATAATGGCATTCCGGACTGTCAGGAATCCGAAGGCGGGCGTACCGGCTTCCTCGCAGGCTGCTGGCTGACGAACCCGGATGGCACCGTCCGGGTGAACCAGGACGGGATCGTGCTCAACGGGCTCTGGGGCGTTGGCGGCGACGGCGGCGCAGTCAATTTCAACCGTGATTACCTTTATCCGGAAACGGATAAGTTCGTTGCAAACCTCAATGCGAACTATGAGGTTGCCGACAACTTCTCGGTCTTCTTCGAAGGCAAGTACGTAAAGGCCGAATCGACAACCTTTGCAGAGCAGGACACGTTCTTTGACACGCTGTTCATCCAGCCTGACAACGCCTTCATCCCGGCTCAGCTGCGGCCGGTCGTCGATGCGACGGGCTACCTGCTCCTGACCAAGGACCCGCTGGATTTTTCCGACAACAACCCGGAGGTCTTCACGCGGGAGACCTTCCGTTTTGTCGGCGGCTTCGACTGGGAACCCGTCCAGGGCCATAATGTCGAGGTTGCGTTCAACCACGGCCAGTTTACCAACAAGACCGAGACCAGCGGCCTGTATCTCGACCGTGTTTTTGCGGCCATGGACTCCGTGATTGTCAACGGGAACGCGGTCTGCCGGTCCGACATTAATCCGAACGCGGTCTATGAAATCGACTATTTCACGGCCCTCAACGGTTACGCGGACGGCGCGTTCGGGTCGGACAGATATTATTCGTTCACCCCGGGCGATGGTTCCTGCGCCCCGCTGAACCCGTTCGGCCGTTATGCAGCCAGCCGTGCAGCTCAGGAGTTTGTCACCGCGAACCTCGAGAACGAACTCACCGTGGAGCAGACTGTTTTCTCCGCGATCACCAGCGGGCAGTTCAACGTGCTCGGGTTCCTGCTCGACGGGCCCATCGGATATGCCCTCGGCGCTGAGTACCGCGACGAGTCCAGCGATAACCGGCTTGACCCAATCACGCTGGGCATCCTGCCGTCGACTACGTCCTTCACGCCGGGCGTTCAGGTCAGCGAAGTCGATCCGTTCCTGTTCTCCTACACGAGCATCGACAATACCCAGCAGTTCAACACGGCTGGCAGCTATGATGTCACTGACATCTTTGCCGAGATCCGGCTCCCGATCTTCAAGGACCGTCCGTTTGCGAAAGACCTCACGGTCGACGGCGCCATCCGCCGGGCAGACTACTCGACGCTGGGTGAAGCGAACACCTGGAAGGTCGGCGCCACATGGGCGCCAATCGCGGATCTGACTTTCCGCGGCACCCAGTCCGAAGCTGTCCGCGCACCGAATATCTCGGAGCTCTTCGACCCACAGCTTCCGATCACCATCTCGGCAACAGCGGACCCCTGCGACCCGGGCAACGTTGGTCTCGGGACATCGTTCCGCGAAGCAAACTGCATCGCTGATCTCCAGGCCGCAGGCCTCCCGCTCAGCGGAATCGTTGACGGCGGCGGAAACTATATCTGGGTCAACCCGCTGACTGGCCGCTTCTCGGGCGTCTCCGGCGGTAACCCGGCACTTGATGTAGAGACTGCGGAAACCCTCACGCTCGGCGTCGTCTACACGCCGGGCTTCATCGACGGCCTGTCTGTCACCATAGACTATTGGGATGTGAAGATCGAAGACGCGATCCAGGCTGTCGGGGCAAACGACATCCTTGAGGGATGTCTCGACTCGGGCAGCTACGATAACGTCCCGTTCTGCGGCGCCTATACGCGCCGTGCAGATGGCGGCCTGAACTTCCTCGAAACGGGACAGATCAACTTCGCGGCGCTGGAGGCGAGCGGCGTGGACTTCGCGGTTGGCTACCAGTTCGATGCGGGCCAGAACAGGTTTGGCGCCCGGCTCGTTGGCTCGTATCAGGAGAAACTCGACCAGTTCTTCAATCCGGCCGACCCGACCGAAATCAACCCGGCCATCGAGGAAATCCAGCTGCCGGAACTTTCGGGCAGCCTGAGCCTCAGCTGGGCTCGTGGCCCGCTCAGCGTCGGTCTTCAGACAAATTATCAGAGCCGCCAATCGGTTGACGCTATTGAGGATGTCCTGGGTCTCTATGGCCGCCAGAAACTTTATGGAAATGCTGGCTTCTTCGACGAAACTTACATCTTCGACGCCAATGCCAGCTACGAGTTCAGCGACTCGCTCAGCTTTTATGGCGGCATAAACAACATTGCAGACGAAGAGCCCTTCTCGATCGAAACGGCCTGGCCGGTCGGTCCGCGTGGACGCTTCTTCTTCTTCGGTGTTACCTACCGCCAGTAAGCGGTTTTGCAGGGGCAAACCGGAATGCGGAGGCGAAAGCCTCCGCATTTTTGTCAGGGACGCGGCATGAACGAAAAACTGCGTGAAGTGCTGCTCCAGGAGGTGAAGGATCTGGCCGCTGCCGGAGACGCCGCTGCGGGCGCTGCGCGGCTGAAGCAGGCGCTGGCGGCCGATCCGCGCTTCTATGCCGGCTGGATCCGGCTCGGCCAGCTTCTCTATGAAGAGATGGCCTATCCGGAAGCCGTGCGCGCGGTGCGCGCCGCCGAACAGTGCGATCCTCTGCAGGCGGAGTTTCAGTCGATCCAGGCCGCGATGCAGCGCCGCGACTTTTCGGGCGCCTCTGCAACGGCCGGCCGCATGCTCGAAATCCAGCCCGGCCATCCGAGGGCTGTCTTCACGCTGGCGCATATTGCCGGTTTGACCGGAGATGACGATGCCCGCATCGCCGTGCTCAAGGCAGGGCTCGATGCTTCGCCGGCCAACCTGTTCCTGAGAGGCCTGCTACTGGCGGCGCAGGAAGAGGCGGGTCATTACCGCGACGCGCTCGCCACGGCGCGCCGGATCGCCGGGATCGAGGGCGGATTTGAAGGGCACTGGGGCCTCGCCAATACCCTTTTCCGGTTCGGGAAAAACGCAGAGGCGCTGGACGCCTGCGACCGCGCCGGGCGCGCCGCCGGCAGCGACCGGCTGAAGCTCGGCGAGATCGAACTTGTCCGTGGGCAGATTTACCGCATCCTGGGCGAAAGCGGGAAGGGGGAGGCGGCGATGCGCGGCGCACTCGCGCACAATCCCCTCAATGCCGCTGCCTGGTGGGGGCTGGCGGACATGAAAACCCTGCGCTTCACCGGTGCCGACACGGCCGCCATGCGCGCCCTGATTTCCGGTCCGCAGGCGAACCCGGGCCAGAAAAAGATGGCGGCGTTTGCCCTCGCCCGCGCCCTGGAGATGGACGCAGACTGGGACGGCGCGATGCTGCAGTATCGCGCGGCCAATGAACTGGGGGCGGGCGACAGGTTTGACCCGCACGCCTTCTCCGCGGCGATCAGCCGCCTGACGGCGTCTCTGACGCCGGACGTGCTTGCCGCCCAGGCGCCCCGCCGGACCGGCGGACCGGTCCCGATCTTCATTGTCGGGCTGCCCCGGACGGGCTCGACCTTGCTAGAGCAGATCCTCGCCAGCCATTCAGCCATCGAAGGCACTCACGAACTGCCCGTGCTGCCCAGCTTGAAGCGGCGTGCGCATCGGCTCTGCATGGCGCGTTTTGGCGGGGACTATCTGGCAAATATCGGCCGGCTCACACCGGATGATCTGGCCGGACTGGGGCAGCGCTATATCGACGAGAGCGCCTTGTTCCGTGAAGGCAACGCCCTGTTCTTCACCGACAAGATGCCCTTCAATTTCGAGCATGTGGGCCTGATCCACAAGATCCTGCCCGAAGCGGTGATCATAGATATCCGGCGAAACCCGCTCGATTGCGGCCTCAGCCTTTACAAGCAGTATTTCACGCAAGGCTCCAGCTTCAGCTACAGCCTCGAGGGGCTGGGCCACTATTACAAGGGCTACCTGCGCCTGATGGACCATTGGGACGGAGTGCTTCCCGGCAGGGTGCTGCATGTTCAGTACGAGGCGCTGGTGCAGGATCCGGAAGGCCATATCCGCGCCATACTTTCGCATATCGGCCTCGGCTATGAGCCGGCCTGCCTCGATTTCCACAGGTCCGGGCGCGCCGTGCGAACGGCCAGCAGCGAGCAGGTGCGCCGGCCGATGAATGCCTCCGGTATCGGCGCCTGGCGCCGCGCCGGGGCGCATCTCGATCCGCTGAAGGCCGCGCTCGGCGATGAGACGCTGGCAAGGTTTGCAGCCTATTTCGGGGCGGACTAGTACCGGCTGTCCATGAATCGTGAGTCGAAGAATACCGAGGGTGCCAAAGCCTTTTTTCAACAACCACCGTATCAGGCACCTGTGATTCCGGGTACTAGTTGCCGATCGTGTTCACGAAAACGTCGCCGTCCTTCATCACGAAATCGACGGTTTCCAGTTCGCGAACATCCGTCAGCGGGTCGCCGGTGACGGCGATGATGTCGGCGCGCTTTCCGGCGACGAGACTACCGATGTCTCCGGATAGTCCGAAGAGCTCGGCATTGCCAAGGGTGGCAGCCCGGATCGCATCTGCGGAACTCATGCCCCATTGGGTCATCAGGGCAAACTGGCGGGCATTGAGCCCGTGCGTGTAGACGCCGGCATCGGTGCCAAAGGCAATCCTGGCGCCGGCCTTCACAGCGGCCCGGAAGCGTTCGCGCTGAGCCTGGCCGACGATCTTCTCCTTCTCAAGCGATTCCGGAAGGATGCCGGCGGCTTCGCCTTCGCCAAGGATGAAGTCCGACACATAGATGTCCATCGACAGGAAGACGCCCTTCTGGACAGCAGCCTTGAGGCTCTCATCGGTGATCAGGCTGGCGTGTTCGATCGAATCGACCCCGGCTTCGATGGCGGTCGCGATGCCTTTTGCACCGTGAGCATGTGCGGCGACTTTCAGGCCGAGCTCATGGGCCTCGTCCACGATCGCCTTCATTTCCTCCAGCGTGAACTGCTGCGCGCCGATAGTCGTGCCTTTCGAGAGCACGCCGCCGGTCGCGCAGAACTTGATCACTTCGGCGCCGTATTTCCTGTTCTCGCGCACCTTCTGACGCACCGCCCAGGGGCCGTCTGCAACGCCGCCGCTGCTGATGCCGGCTTCGTAGGGCAGGAGGTTATTGTCGCAATGCCCGCCTGTGATGCCGATCGACTGGCCGGCCGGAATGATGCGCGGCCCGGGCACTTCGCCGGAATCGATGGCGTCCTTCAGGTCCACGTCTGCGAACCCCGGGCCGCCGAGATTGCGCACGGTCGTGAAGCCGGCACGCAGCGTCTTCTCCGCATTCGCGACGCCGGAGATGACGGAGCGGGAGGTCGAGACGGCGAGGCCGCGATAGCCGTGCAGGTCGGAGCGGCTGGTCAGGTGGACGTGGCTGTCGGTCAGGCCGGGGAGCAGGAAGGCGCCTTTCATCTCGATACGAGGTACGCCCGACGCGCCGAGCGTGCCGGCGCGCCCTAGCGCCTTGATGCGGCCGTCCGCGATGAGGATGTCATGATCCTTCATCACCGTCCCGCGCTCGACATCGATGACGTGCCCGCCTGAGAGAAGGATCGTCTCGGCCGCGGCGCCGAGGCTGAGGGCGAGGAGGCTGGCGGCAGAGAGCAGGGCGCGAAGCATGGCGTGTTTCCGGGGGTCTGGTTGTCCTCCAGACCTAACGCCCGGACGGGATGTTGGCCAGTGCAACGCGGCCCGCAAAATCCGGGTGGCGCGGGTTTGGGCAGCGGCCTATAGGTCGCGGCGATGAACGCCGCCCTCCGCCTCGGATTTCCTGCCGCCTTCGGCTGCTACCTGATCTGGGGCAGCCTGCCGCTTTATATCCGCGCGATGAGCCATGTCGGCGCGTTCGAGCTGCTGGCGCACCGGATCCTGTGGTCGGTGCCGACCGCTGTCCTGTTGATTGCCCTGGCCGCCAACTGGCGCGATGTGAAGGCGGCGTTCACGGGGTCAAACCTCAGGTGGCTGGCGCTTTCCAGCATTCTGATCGCGGCCAACTGGTCGGTGTACATCTGGGCGGTGAATGCCGGCCGCGCGATGGAAGCTTCGCTCGGATATTACATCAACCCGCTGGTCAACGTCTTGTTCGGCATGCTGATCTTTTCTGAGACGCTGCGCCGCGCGCAATGGGTGGCCGTGGCGATTGCCGCCATCGGTGTCGTGATCATGGCCTTCGCCTTCGGGCATGTGCCCTGGGCGGCGCTCGCGCTGTGCACGACGTTCGCATGCTACGGCGTGATCCGGAAGAAAGTGGTGATCGACAGCCGCGCCGGCTTCCTCGTCGAAGTCACGCTGCTTGCGCCGCTGGCCGCGCTCTGGCTCGTCTGGTTTGCAACGACGCAGCCGGGCGGACGCTGGACAGGGGAGGGCGGCTGGGACATTGCGCTGCTGATCGCGGCGGGGCCGATCACGGCGGTGCCGCTGATCCTGTTTGCGCTGGCGGCCAAGCGCCTCAAGCTCTCGACCATCGGCATGATGCAATACATCGGCCCGACACTGCAGTTCCTGATCGCGCTGTTTGTGTTCAGGGAAGCGTTCAGCCCGGCGCACGCCCTGGCGTTTGGTCTCATCTGGACGGCGCTGGTGATCTTCACCGCCGACAGCCTGATGGGCGATGCCAGGGCGCGGCGGCTGGCGCGCGCGGCGCGGCCAGCCTGAGGCACAAAAAAGCGGCGGAGCCGGGAGGCGCCGCCGCTAAGTCTGTCGAATGCTGATGAGAGCATTATCCGGTCTGCCGGAAGATATGCAAGGCGCGTGCCATCGTCTGCCTCAGGTCCGGGGCGGGGTGAGGGCGAGCCAGACAGCGATGGCCATCAGAAGGCCCGCAAAGGTTAACCGCGCGGCGAGCGAGGTGCGCCAGGTCTCGAGCCGCGCGCCGAGCTGGGCAGCGAGGAGCACGATGGCGACGTGCACGAGCGTTGCGACGGTGAGGTGGATGGCTCCGAGCAGCAGGCTCTGCTGCCAGACGGGCAGCGCGCTGGCAGGGCTCACGAACTGGTTGATCAGCAGGACATAGAAGGCGAGCGCCTTGGGGTTGAGCACGTTCGCGATCAGGCCGCGCCGGAAACCGCGCTCCTGGCCGGCGGCCGCGAGCGCGACCGAGCCGGTGTCGGACCAGGCTTCCCAGGCGAGGAAGAGCATGAAGGCGATGCCGGCCCAGTGCAGGCCGGTGTGAACACTCGGCATACTGACGATCAGCGCGGTGAGGCCAGTGACGGCGGCGATGAGCTGCAGGGAGAGGCCAGTGAAAATTCCGGCCACGGCGCCGAAAGCGGGGCGCCTGCCTTCGCGGATCGTCAGCGCCGCCAGCCAGCCCATGTTGGGTCCGGGTGTCAGCTCGATGACCGCGACCGCGAAAAGGAATCCGATCCAGTCAAACCCGTCCGGCATCTCGCTACAGGCACCCCGCGACCGCTTCGACGAGGCGCACGGCGCGCGGGTCGCCGACGAGGCTGCTCGACTGGCGGTTCATCACATAGGCGCAGGTCAGCCCCCGCGAGGGCGAGGCGATGGCGAGCGAGCCGCCCCAGCCGCAATGGCCGAGCCCGTCCTCGAGGGGACCGAAGGCCTTGAGGTTGTTGTGCATGATGCCCGCGCCGAAGCGCGTGACCATTGGTAGTACGAGGTCTGGCCCGTCCACCCGCGCGGTGGTCAGCGCTGCGAAGGTGCCGGGGCGCATCAGGCGCTTGCCGCCGATCAGGCCGACATTCGCATAGGCGTTATAGAGTGTGGCTACGGCGGAGGCGGTGCCATGTCCGTTGGCGGAGGGAATCTCGATCTCGCGCCAGATCGCGCCGCCCCGGTCGGGCGCAGACCATTTCGTCAGGAAAGCCGCTCGGCGCGGCGGCGTGATTTCGCCCAGCGGGGCGAGCGCCTTGGGCCGCAGGATTTCGGCGACACGCGCATGCTCCGCCTCCGGAAGACCGATGCGGAAGTCGATACCCAGCGGCGCGGCGATGTCCTCGCGCAGGATTGTGCCGAGCGTGCGGCCCGTGATGCGCGCGACAATCTCGCCCACCAGATAGCCCCAGGTCAGCGGATGATAGCCATGCGCTGTGCCGGGCGGCCACATCGGGACAAGGGCCGCGAGGGCAGCGGCGCAGGCGGGCGGATCCAGCCAGAGGGCTGGGTCAATCTCGTCAATGAACCCCGGCAGGCCCGCCTGATGGCTCGCGACTTCGCCGATGGTGACCGCCTCTTTTCCGGCCGCGGCGAATTCCGGCCAGACTTCGCTGACCGGTGTTTCGTATCCCGCCGGAAGCGCTTCGGTGGCCATCGCGAGGATCA
This sequence comes from uncultured Acidobacteriota bacterium, assembly GCA_937881755.1. Classification (GTDB taxonomy): domain Bacteria; phylum Pseudomonadota; class Alphaproteobacteria; order Caulobacterales; family Hyphomonadaceae; genus Hyphomonas. Next base: position 3,680 of record CALGEF010000276.1, on the reverse strand, counting down.
GCGCCGCGATGCCCTTTGTGGTGGAGTAGACCGGCACGATCGTGCCCGCGTTCCAGGGCTTCGTGCCCGCCCTGTCGGCCCAGCCGCCCTGAAGGTCCACGATCACTTCGCCGTCCAGCAGCACCGCAAAGCCCGCGCCCTGTTCCTCGCCGCGCGCAAAATTGTCCGCGAAGGCGTCCTGCACGGCGTCGAAGCCGGGCGCGGTGAAGCCGCTGAAAGGCGTGTCGGGCATGGCGGACCTCGGTTGCCCGGCCGCATTGATTTCGCGCCGGAAACAGGCCACCCCTTCGCCCCTGAAGTCCGCCTCGTCAAGGAGTCCTGCCCTCATGTCCACCGCTCACCGCCCGCGCCGTTCCTGCCTCTACATGCCGGGTGCGAATGCCCGCGCCATGGAGAAAGCCCGTGAGATTCCCGCCGACACGCTGATCCTCGATCTGGAGGACGCGGTTGCCCCCGAGGCGAAAGGCGAGGCGCGCGGCGCGATTGCGGCGGCGCTGAAGGTCGGCGGATACGGCCCGCGCGAACTGGTCGTGCGGATGAACGGGCTCGATACCGAATGGGGGCATGCCGATCTCGAAATGGCGGTGGCTGCCGGCGCGCATGCGGTGCTGGCGCCGAAGGTGACCGGCGCCCGCGATATCGAACGGCTGGATGCAGCGCTGGGCAAAGCCGGGGCCGGCGCAGATTTTGCGCTCTGGGTGATGATCGAGATGCCGCTCGCCATTCTAAACATCAAGGAGATCGCTGCAGCGAAGATCGGCTCGCGCCTGACGACCTTCGTGATGGGCACCAATGACCTTGCCAAGGAATACCGTGCCCGGATGACCCCGGACCGGCTCGCCTTCCAGACCGCGCTGCAGCTCTCGGTTGCGGCCGCGCGCGCCTTCGGCCTCACGGCCATCGACGGCGTCTACAATGACATCAAGAACGAGGCGGGCTTTGCGGGCGAATGCGAACAGGGCCGCGACCTCGGCTTTGACGGCAAGACGCTGATCCACCCCTCACAGGTCGAGACGTGCAACCGCGTCTTTGCACCGTCGGCCGCCGACGTGGACCAGGCCCGCGCGGTGATCGAGGCGTTCGCGGACCCGGCAAACGCCGGCAAGGGCGTACTGAAGGTCAACGGCAAGATGACCGAGCTGCTCCACCTCGACGAAGCGCGGCGGACGGTTGCTATGGATGAGGCGATCAGGGCGTTGGCTTAGGTACTTGAGCCGCAGGACTCGACACCGCGCGGCTCGCCCCTAACTCCTCATCCAGAAAACAACGGAGCGCCCCATGACCTATATCCTCATCCACAATCCCGGTTGCGGCTCGTCCAAAAAGGGGCTGGAGCTGCTGGAGGCGAACGGGGTGACGCCGCAGGTGCGAAAGTACATGAGCGCGGCGGAGCGGCTGAGCGTTGAGGAACTCAAGGACATCGCGAAGAAGATGGGCGGGGTTTCGCCGCGCGTGTTCCTGCGGGAGGCCGACGCCAAGGCGGCCGGGCTCGCCGAGACCGCGAGCGACGACAAGGTCTACGCCGCGATGGCCGAGAATCCGAAGCTGATCCAGCGGCCGATCGGCATCAACGGTAAGAAGGCCGCGCTCGGACGGCCCAACGCCAAGCTGCTCGAGATCCTCTGAGCGCCGCGCAATTTTGTCGCAGAACGGGCCCCGTCGGGGCAGGTCGATCAAATTGCACCGATCCGGTTTGCCAGATTTCAGCCCGGGCGTGGAACACTCGTTGGATGATGATCCTCGCCCTCGTCTTCGCCGGCCTCCTGCTCGCCTTTGCGGCCTTTGCGGCCTTCGGGCTGCCCTACATGCTGATGGGCGCCCGGGCGTTCGAGGAATTCGGCGAGCGGCCGGATGCGCAGGCCATGGCCGGCGTGCTTGCGGCGGCGGCAGCCCTGATCCCGGCGCTGCCCTTTGTCGCTCCCGCCTTGATTTCGCCGGGCCTTCAGGTGCAGGAGGTCGCGGAGACCGTGCTGGGCGCGGCGTCCCCGTTCCGGAGCTGACGCACGTTTCCCGCGAACCAAGGAGACGGACGTGGCAGGCGCAGCGACGATTCAGAAAACCGGGACGTTGAAGTCGAACCCCGGAAATTTCTTCGAGGATTTCAGGCCCGGCGACACGCTGGTGCATGCCACGCCCCAGACGGTGACCGAGGGCGACCTGGCGCTTTACCGCGCCCTGAACGGCAGCCGGTTTGCGCAATACTCCTGCGCCGAGTTTGCCCGCAGTGTCGGCCTGCCGGGCCTGGGCGCCGATCCCCTGCATGCCTTCCACATCGTCTTCGGCAAGAGCGTGCCGGACATCTCCCTGAATGCCGTGGCGAACCTCGGCTATGCTGATGGCCGCTTCCTGCGCCCGGTGATGCCCGGCGACACCCTACGTGCGACCAGCGAAGTGATCGGGGTGAAGGAGAACTCCAGCGGCAAGACCGGGGTCGTCTGGGTGCGGACGAACGGGCGCAACCAGTACGGCGAAGACGTGCTGAACTATGTGCGCTGGGTGATGGTCAACAAGCGCGACGAGGCCTCGCCCGCGCCTACGCCGGTGGTGCCGGATCTGACACCAGCGGTCGCGGCCAAGGACTTGTCCGGTTTTCCCCAAATGAAACGCTGGAACATCGCCGAGTCCGGCAGCCGGCACATGTACGAAGACTACGAGATCGGCGAGAAGATCAACCACAGCGACGGCATGACGATTCAGGAGGCCGAGCACCAGATCGCGACGCGTCTCTACCAGAACACCGCCAAGGTCCACTTCGATTTCCATGGCCAGAAGGAAAGCCGGTTCGGCAAGCGCCTGATCTATGGGGGGGTGGTGATCTCGATCGCCCGCTCGCTGTCGTTCAACGGCCTCGCCAATGCCGGGCAGATGCTGGCGATCAATGCCGGCAGCCATGTCAGCCCGCTGTTTGCCTGGGACACGATCTATGCCTGGAGCGAAGTGCTGGACAAGGCGGAGCTGTCGGAGACCTGCGGCGCGCTGCGCCTGCGCCTCGTCGCGGTGAAGGACCAGCCGCCCGGCGATTTCGCCTACAAGAATGCCGACGGCAAATATGCCGACGGCGTACTGCTCGACTTCGATTATTGGGCCGCGATTCCCCGGGCCCGCTGACGTAGTCCGAAAGACGTCCTATATGGGGGCGATGGGCGGCTATCTTCCTTACGTGGATTTCACAGAGTTTGCGACGGCGCTGGCGATTTTCCTGTCGGCGCTGGTCAGCCTGATCGGCACGTCGGGGCGCAAGCGCTCGATTGCGCAGGGCGAGGCCAAGCTGTCGGATCTGGCCGAGATGACCGGCATCCTGAACCCCAAACAGCTGATGGCCGTGTTCGGCCCGCCTGGCATGGGGCGCACCTGGCCGGGCGTGACTTTGCTGGATGTGCGCCGGGCCCGCGGCCCGATGGGCTGGCTGATGTCGAGCGACCTTGTGGACTATGCCTGCATGGCGGCCGCAGCCGCCGTTCTGGTCTTCGACTACTGGCTTGTGCCGCTGGCCCTGATGTTTGCTCTGGGCGTTCAACTGGCGGGATGGGTGGTCTCCGCGCGCGTCCCGAAATGAACAGCGAAGTGAGGCTTTTGGGCCGCTTCCCGCAGACGCTGAAACCCGGTAGGACTCCGCTCATGAAGCTCTGGAAGATGAACGGTGCTGGCAATGCGTTTGCCATTTTCGACGCGCGCTCGAC
>CALGEF010000275.1 GCA_937881755.1 uncultured Acidobacteriota bacterium | reverse complement strand
CGGGCCAGCGCTCGCGCGGCGTCACCGCCCACCACCGCCCCATGCCCTGATGGCGCACCAGCGCGCCCGCCTGGCTCACTTCACCGATCCAGTCCGGCCGCGTCGCCACCCAGAAGAAACCCTTCGCTCGCACGACGTTTGGCCAGGCCTCATTGAAGAAGGCGTGAATCTTGGCGGGCTCGAAAGGCCGGCGCGACCGGTAGACAAAGCTCTCGATCCCGTAGGTGTCCGTCTCCGGCACATGATTGGCGAAGCCATACAGCTCCTTGGCCCAGAGCGGATGCTCCTGCGCCTTCTCGAAATCGAACCGGCCCGTGCCCATCACCCGGTCCAGCGGCACACGCGAGAAGCGACTTTCGATAATGTCTGCATCCGGATTAAGTGCCCGCACCAGCTTGCGCACGGTCTCAAGTTCTCCCGGCGCCACGGCATCCGTCTTGTTCAGCACGATCACATCGGAAAACTCGATCTGATCCACCAGCAGCTGCACCACTGGCCGCTGGTCTCCTTCGCCCAGGCTCTCGCCCCGGTCGTTCAGGAAGTCCGCGCTCGAATAATCCTTCAGCAGGTTTGCGGCGTCCACCACGGTCACCATTGTGTCGATCCGGGCCAGGTCGCCGAGCGAAAAGCCGGTCTCGTCGCGGAAGTCGAACGTCGCCGCTACGGGCAGGGGCTCGGATATGCCGGTCGACTCGATCACGAGATAATCAAACCGCCCCTCGCGCGCGAGGCGGCTGACCTCCTTCAGCAGGTCATCGCGAAGCGTGCAGCAGATGCACCCGTTGGACATCTCCACCAGTGTCTCGTCCGTCCGCGATATCCCCGCGCCTTCCCGGATCAGGTCGGCGTCGATGTTCACCTCACTCATGTCGTTGACGATCACGGCCACCCGCCGGCCTTCGCGGTTGTTCAGGATGTGGTTCAGCAAGGTGGTTTTCCCGGCGCCCAGAAAGCCGGACAGCACAGTCACGGGAAGTGTCGAAAGGGTCATGTTGCGGCGCTCACAATAAGGGTTGTATATGTTATATTATAACGTTAAATGCCGCCCATGATCCCTTCCGTCAAGTCCCGTCCGATGCGCGCGGCCAGGCCGCCTTCCTCCGAATCGCTGCCGCCCAGCCTCGCCGGTGCCGCGGTCGAAGCGCCGGACCTCGCCGTGCTCTTCTCGCAGGCGGGCAGGGACGAGATCGAACTCGCGCATTGCCGCCGGACGCCTGCGCCGGATGTGGCATGCGCCCTTGCGGCCAGCCCGCTACTGCCGCTAGATTCCTTTCTCGTGAACGATGTGCGAAGCGATCCGGAATGCGCGCTGTCCTGCGCCGCAGACTCCGCTGGCCTCCACCCCGTTGCCCGCGCCGCCGTGGAGACAGACATGCGTGAACTCCTGTCCATGTTTCTCGCCGCCCTGCCGGGCCGGGCCGTCCGTCTGCGGATGGAGTGTATCGCCGATGATGCCTGCCGACGCTTCCATCAGGACCGCACGGGGTGGCGCCTGCTCGTCACCTATCGCGGCCCGGGCACCCATTGGCTCGCTCCGGAAAGCGGAACCACCGGGCAGGTCCGTACCTGGGACGTGCTTCTCCTTCGCGGCCTGAGGCTGGGCCAGACACCCCGCATCCTTCACAAATCGCCTCCGATGCCGCCCGGCGCGCCGCCGCGGCTCCTCTTCGTTCTCGATGCTGCGGAAGCCGCCTGATGTCGGCGCGTCTCATCCTTCTTCTTGCCGCCTTTCTGTTCGCGGCCTGCGGCAAGCCCGCAGAGCCCCCGCCCGCCGGACCACCGCCGCTCCCTGAAGGCGCCGAAACGGCGGACTTCGAAGCCGCGAAAGAACCCGGCGCGCCGCCGCGCGGCGCCCCGGAGTACTGGGGCGTCAAGCCGGGTGAGGCTCTGCCGATCATCTGGGGCGACCTGCTGCCCGCCGGCGCCGAAGAGGAACTCGCCCGCCAGCAGGCCGAATTCTACGCCATGCTGGAACAGCGCTACCAGGCAAACGCCACCAGCCTCTATGATGCCGACCCCTTCGGCGCGATCGAGGAAGGGTCAGACATGGACTACATGCCCCAGTTCGGCACTTTCGATACGGTGGAGGATTACGACGGCATGCGCGTGCGCATACCCGGCTATGTCGTTCCGTTCGACTTCAATCCGAAAAAGACGCACACCGAATTCCTGTTCGTGCCTTACATGGGCGCCTGTATCCACACGCCGCCGCCTCCGCCTAACCAGATCATTTTCGTGCGCGCGGACAAGGGCGTGAAGATCGGGGACATCTGGGTGCCCTATTATGTGGAAGGCACTTTCGGGCGGGGCAGGTTCCTGAACAATACAGGCGACGCCGCCTATTCCATCGACCTCGCCAAACTCGAACCCTATCCTTATCCCTGAGCCGCGGTTTCATCGTTCTGTCACGCAGCGATGCCAATAAGGCCACGACCCAGCACCCGGCAGGAGCCATCGCCATGGACCAGTCAGAAAACACGCCCTCAAACCCTCGTATCGCGTCCGGCGCCGAAACCATCACGGACATCATCGAGCGCCGCCTCTCCCGGCGCGGCTTCCTCGGCGGGCTCACCGCCGTCTCCGGCCTCGCGCTCGCCGCCTGCGCAGGCCGCACAGGCGATGCCGCGGTGGTCGCCGACCATGGAATGAAGCGCCCCGCGCCCGCCTTCAGCTTCCCGGAAATCGCCCGCGGCCTCGACCAGACCCACCATGTCGCCGAAGGCTACCGCGCCGACCTTCTTCTGCGCTGGGGCGACCCGCTCTGGGCCGACAGCCCTCCCTTCGATCCGCGAAACCAGTCCGCTGCTGCACAGGCGCGCCAGTTCGGCTACAACAACGACTATGTCGGCTTTGTCCCGCTGGATCCGGATACGGACGGAGCCCCGCGCGGCCTGCTCTGCGTCAACCACGAATACACCTCCACCCACCTGATGTTCCCCGGTATCCGCGAAGACGATCCCGCCGGCCTCACGCGCGAGATCGCGCTCACCGAAATCGCCGCGCATGGCGGGACGGTTGCCGAAATCCGCCGCACCGCCGAAGGCTGGGGTCCCGTGATCGGATCGCCCTTCAACCGCCGCATCACCGCTGATACGCCCATGCAGATCACCGGCCCTGCCGCCGGCGATGCACGCCTCGTCACGGGCGAAGACCCCACCGGCCGCAACGTCCTCGGCACGATGAATAACTGCGCCGGCGGCATCACGCCCTGGGGGACATACCTGATGGCGGAGGAGAACATCAACGGCAACTTCCTCGGCGCGCTGCCGGAAGCTCATCCGGAGGCGGACAATCACAGGCGTATGGGCGTCCCCGGCGGCTGGTATGGCTGGGGCAGGTTCATCGACCGGTTCGATGTCTCGAAAGCTCCGAACGAGCCCAACCGTTTCGGCTGGATTGTCGAGGTAGATCCCAAAGATCCGAACTCAACCCCGAAGAAACGCACCGCCCTTGGCCGCTTCAAGCACGAAGGCGCCGAAAGCGTCGTCGCCCCGGATGGCCGCGTCGTCGTCTATTGCGGCGATGACCAGCGCTTCGACTATGTCTACAAGTTCGTCACGGCAGGCCGCTTCGTCCCCGGCGAAACAAATGCCAGTTCCAACCTGCTTGATGACGGCACCCTCTACGTCGCCCGCTTCAACGACGACGGCACCGTTACCTGGCTCCCCCTCGTCTTTGGCGCCGGCCCGCTGACACCCGCCAACGGGTTCAGGTCGCAGGCGGATGTTGTGATCGAAGCCCGCCGGGCCGGAGACCTCCTCGGCGCCACCCCCATGGACCGCCCCGAAGACGTCGAGCCCGACCCGAAGACCGGCCGCGTCTATGTCATGCTTACCAACAATGACCGGCGCACGCCGGACGAGGTCAACGCTGCCAATCCGCGCCATTCCAACCGCTTCGGCCACATCATCGAGATCACCGAACCTGCCGGCGATTTTACTTCCGAGACCTCGGCCTGGGAAATCCTCGTGCGCTGCGGAGACCCCGCCATTGCCGAAGTCGGCGCCACCTGGAATCCCTTCACTACCGAGAACGGCTGGCTCGCCAGCCCCGACAATTGTGCGATCGACGCCAGGGGCCGCCTGTGGGTTGCCACCGATGGCAATGACGATACCGGCGCCGCAGACGGCCTCTGGGCCCTCGAGACCGAAGGCAAACGCCGCGGCTCCGGCCGCCATTTCTTCCGCGTCCCCATCGGCGCCGAACTCTGCGGCCCGCGCTTCACACAGGACGGCGAAACCCTGTTCCTCGCCGTCCAGCATCCCGGCGACGGCAAAGGGGCCAGTTTCGAATCCCCCACCACCCGCTGGCCAGACTTCACAGACGCCTCGCCCCCACGCCCCAGCGTCATGGTCATTACACGCAAGGATGGCGGCGTGATCGGAGGCTAGCCCCCTTACCCCCTCTCCCGCGAAATGGGAGGCGAGGGCCTTTGCCCCGGAAACTACCGCCGCAGCAGGATACGTGCGGCGTCTGCGCCCGTCAGCAGAAGTGCGCCGTCCGGGGTGAAGCGCCAGGCCAGCTCGCCACCCAGGGCGCCCGTGTATTTGCGCGCCTGGTCCGACAGTGCCTCGCTGATGCACGCCCGCCGGGTCGAGGCCAGCGGCGAAAGCGTCAGCTTGCTGCCATCTGCCGTATACGTGCCATTAAACCGGTTGCAATGGTCCGAGCCTGACACCTTCCCATCCGCGCCGAAGGCCAGTGTCAGGCGCGAATTGTCGATCACGCCGCCGCGGTTAATGTCTTCCGCGATCCAGACTTCGCCCTGCAGCTGCGCGGGGTCGCCCGCCACCGGAGCCGGCCCTGAAGGCAGCGCGGTAAAGCTCACCCCGTTCGCGCCCAGGACTGTCAATGACGGCCCGGCGCCAAAGGTCACCTCAGCCGCCCCGCCGAGGATCGCCAGGAAGGCGGCTTCCTGCGCCATCACGCCGTCATCCATACAGGCCATCCTGGTGGCGCCGGTGGCGGTGAAGGTCAGCTTCGCGCCGTCCTGTTCATACCCGCCCATAAAAAGGTTGCAGCCCGTGCTGCCATTGATCCTGCCGTCTTCGGTAAAGCTGATCGCCGGCTCCTTTCCGGAAACCAGACCTGCGCCGCCCATCGCGTCCACGGTCCAGTCCGTGCCGGCCAGCACCGGGATGGTCGCCGCGCGTTTTGCCATTACCTCCGTCCCGTTCGCG
>CALGEF010000274.1 GCA_937881755.1 uncultured Acidobacteriota bacterium | reverse complement strand
CCCGAAAACGGGAATTGCATCGCGCATCTTTCCGCCCGAGGCCGCATAAGCGCGGCGCCGCGACCCGCCCATAAACCTTCCATAAAACAGCCTGTGGACTACCCCCCCTTATGGACGCTCCCATATCAGAGCGAGATATTTCGAGACCGGCCCCATGACCCAGCTTACCCCGCGCGAAATCGTTGCCGAACTTGACCGGCACATCGTCGGCCAGACTGCAGCCAAGCGCGCCGTCGCCATCGCCCTGCGCAACCGGTGGCGGCGCAAGCAGGCGCCGGAAAACCTGCGCGGCGAGATCACGCCGAAGAATATCCTGATGATCGGGCCGACGGGCGTAGGCAAGACCGAGATTTCGCGGCGCCTCGCGCGCCTCGCCAATGCGCCCTTCCTGAAGATCGAGGCAACCAAGTTCACCGAGGTGGGTTACGTCGGCCGCGATGTCGAACAGATCATCCGCGATCTCGTCGAGGCGGCTGTCGGGATGGTGCGCGAGCAGAAGCGCGCGGGCGTCGCTCAGGCCGCCAAGGACAGGGCAGAAGAGCGCCTGCTGGACGCGCTCGTCGGCGCCGAGGCGCAGCGCTCGACCCGCGACGTCTTCCGCACCAAGCTGCGGGCCGGCATGCTGGACGACAAGGAGGTCGATCTTGATTTCGCGGATGCCGGATCGAACCCGATGCAGATGCTCGACATCCCCGGACAGCAAGGCTCGATGAGCATGATCAACCTGTCCGAAATGCTCGGCAAGGCGATGGGCGGGCGGACGAAACGCGTACGGACGAGCGTGAAGGAGGCCTACAAGCCCCTCCTCACCGAAGAGGCCGACAAGCTGGTGGACGAGGAACAGGTGGTACGTGAAGCGCTGATGGCGGTCGAAGAAGACGGCATCGTCTTCCTCGACGAGATCGACAAGATCGCGGCGCGCAAAGACCGCGGCGGCGCGGACGTCAGCCGCGAAGGCGTGCAGCGCGACCTGCTTCCACTGATTGAGGGCACGACCGTCTCCACCAAGCGCGGAGCGGTGAAGACCGATCATATCCTCTTCATTGCATCCGGCGCCTTCCACGTCGCGAAGCCGTCGGACCTTTTGCCTGAACTGCAGGGTCGCCTGCCGATCCGCGTAGAACTCGATCCGCTGACGCGCGATGACCTGCGCCGCATCATGGTGGAACCCGAGGCAAGCCTGATCCGCCAGTACGAAGCGCTGCTTGCCGCCGAGAAAGTGAAACTCGTGTTCGAGGACGCCGCCATCGACCGGCTGGCCGACCTTGCCGAAGCCGTCAACAAATCGGTTGAGAATATCGGCGCGCGCCGCCTGCAAACCGTGCTCGAACGCCTGCTCGACGAGATCAGTTTCGACGCCCCCGAAAAGGCGGGCGAGACCTTCGTGATCACAGCCGCCTATGTCGACGAAAAGGTCGGCACGCTCGCGGGGAACGCCGACCTTTCGAAGTTTATTCTCTGAAGGTCCGTATACCGCTAACCCCCGTCCCGGAGGGAGATGAGGGGGATCGTCAGTTCGCGTCCGGCATGTCGCATAGCGATGCCGGCGACCTCAGGATCCCCCATAGCAACCTCCCAGGCCACTTCGGCCGGGGCGGCGGGCGCAGGTGCCTGCGAGGCAGGCGCGCAGGCCGTCAGCGCAGCCGCCAGGACGAGGGCGGGGAGAGGCGCCCCCATGGGGCTGGCACCCTTTTCAGCGGCGCCGGGCGAGCGCAGCGCCATAACGTCCTCTGCGCAGTTGTCACCGGGTCGCCGCATCTGTTTTTCTGAAATTCAACGCTTCCAGCGCAAGCGGCGCCGCGACCCTCAATTCCAGACAACCGGTTTTCTGTCCTTCCACGGACATTCTTTTTCGAGTTGCCCGGCCAGGCGATAGAGCGTTGCCTCGTCACCATACCGGCCTGAGAACATCATCGCGAGCGGCAGGCCGTCCGACGTCTGCCAGAGCGGCAGGGACAACGAGGGCTGGCCGGTGATGTTGTAGGGCGGCGTGAAAGGATAGGTCTTTGCGGAGCGCTTGTCATACTCCCTGATCTCGAGGGCGAGCGGGTCAAGCCAGTCGACCCGCGGCACGGCTGTGCCGAGGACCGGCGATAGGTGGACATCGCACGCCTCGAAGGTGGCCATTACCTGCCGGCTCATCACGCGCAGCTGTTGCCAGGCCCACATCGCCTGCTGACCGGTGATCTCGCGGCCGCGGTCATACCCGCGCCGGGCCAGCGGGCCGATATCGCCGGCGGGCTCGCGGCCGATCGCCTGGACCATGCGGGCCATGCCGGCGGCGAAATTCGAACCGGAGACGATGGCCTGGGCCCGGTAGAACTGGCGCCAGTCGAGTGTGATGGCCTGCTCTCGCACGTCATGGCCAAGCTCAGCGAGCAAGGTCGCCGTGCGCTCGAGCGCCGACTGGACTTCCGGGTCAACCGGGCGCCCGCTCGGGGTCGCGCCGGACCATAAGATCTTCAGCTTGCCTGGTGAGCGGCTCACTTCTTCAAGATAAGGCCGCTCCTTGTGCGGATAGGCATAGGGACTGGCGGGCTCGGGATAACCGGTGGCGTCCAGCATGGCGGCGCTGTCCCGGACTGTTCGCGAAACGACATGATCGACGGAGAGGCCTATGGCGCGGTCTGTGTCCTCGCCGCCATTCGGATTGCGGTCGCGCGTCGGTTTCATGCCGACGAGGCCGCAGCATGCCGCGGGGATACGGATCGACCCCAGCCCGTCGCTGGCATGGGCCACCGGCACCATGCCGGAGGCGACCGCCGCGGCGGCGCCGCCGGACGATCCGCCGGATACATGATCCGGGTTCCAGGGATTGCGGCAGGCGCCGAGGCGGGCAGACTGGGTTACGCCCGGAATTCCGAACTCCGGCGTGTTGGTCTTTCCGGCGAGAACCAGGCCGGCGGCGCGGTATCGGCGCACCAGTTCGCTGTCATCGGCGTCGGCGGCGACTTCGGCATAGAAACTTGCCGACGTGCGCGGCCAGCCTTTGACGCGCTGGCCGAGATCCTTGATCAGGAAGGGCACGCCACTGAAAGGTCCCTCGGGCAGCGGGGCTCCTGCAGTTTCGCGCGCTTCATCGAACTCAGCATGGACGACAGCGTTCAGCGCCGGGTTGTGGCGTTCGATCCGCGCGATCGCCGCGTCCAGAAGTTCAAGGGGCGTGACCTGCCTTGTGCGGACCAGTTCCGCGAGGCTGAGACCATCGTGACTCGAAAAGTCGGACATGTTCATGGTGCAGCGCTCCTCCCGGGGTTTCCGGCATTGAGCGCCGGTTTTGCGTGCCTGTCCAGATCATGGCGCGCCGTTGAGCCGGAACCCTGCTGTCCTGGCGGCTAGGCTTTCGCTTCCCGCCGCACGGGCATGTGCTTCCTGCCCCAGTCTTTCATGATCTTCAGGGCGGGGCGGAGCTCCTCGCCTTTTTCGGTCAGTACATAATCATAGCGCTTGGGGGCGCTGGAATAGAGGCGGCGTTCGAGGACGCCTTCCTCGACCAGGCGCTTCAGACGCTCGGCAAGGATGTGGCGCGTCATGCCGCTGGATTCGGCGAATTCCTCAAACCTGGATTTGCCGAGATAGCAGTCGCGCAGGATGAGCAGCGTCCAGCG
>CALGEF010000273.1 GCA_937881755.1 uncultured Acidobacteriota bacterium | reverse complement strand
AAGCGCGGCGGAGATGAGATACCATTTCGAGGTAAAGCCGACCGTCAGCGGCACACCGATGAGCGAGAAACCGCCGGCAAGAATGGCCGCAGCCGTCAGCGGCATCCGTTTACCGAGACCGGCCATGTTTTCAAGTTTGACCGAGCCGATGACGTAATAAACGCAGCCGAGTGCCATGAACAATCCGCCTTTCATCAGGGCGTGATTGAACATGTGGATGATGCCGCCGGCCAGTGCCGGCGCGTTGCCGATTGAAATACCCAAAATCATGTAGCCGACCTGCGCGACACTTGAATAGGCGAGCAGTCTTTTCACGTTGGTCTGGTAAATCGCAATGATCGACCCGGCAAACATACCGGCGATTGCCAGCACCATGACGGCACTGCGTACCCCGTATGTTTCCAGCGGATCAACATCGCCGAACACCGTGAACAGCAGGCGGATCAGGGCATACACGGCAACTTTTGTTGATGTCGCCGCGACAAATACCGTTACCGCTGAAGGCGCATAGGTATAGGCATTCGGCAGCCATACGTGCAGTGGAAACAGTGCCAGTTTCAGACCGAAGCCGACGACGATGAAGGCAAGGGCAACGTGGATGGTTCCGGTATGCTGAACCGCCGGCAGCAACTGGGCCAGATCGGTCATATTCAGCGATCCGGTCATCATGTAGAGCATGCCGAGGCCGATGACGTAGAAGGTCGCACCCAGTGTGCCCAGGATAAGGTAACGGAGCGCTGCCGACAGGGCCCTGCGGTTCTTGCCGAGGCTGATCAGGACGTAGGTTGCCAGCGATGATACTTCGAGGAAGACGAAAAGATTGAAGGCATCACCGGTGACGGCCATGCCGATCAGGCCGGCCTGACACAGCAGGAACATGCAGTAGACGAGATAATGCCGTTCCTTGGGAATTTCCTTCTCGATGCTTTGCTTGGCATAGGGGAACACGGCGAAAGCAATAGCCGAGACGATAAGAACGACGAAAGCGCCGAGCGCATCTACGCGGTAAACGATCCCCCATGGCCCATCCCAGTTGCCAAGCTTGTAGAGGATGGTGCCGCTTTCCATGACCTGCTGCAGCATGACCAGAGATAGGAAAAACGTGACTGCGGCAATGATTGTTGACCAGGCCCAGGCAAAGGTGCCGTTACGGGCAATGACGCAAATGGGCGCAGCCATCAGCGGCACCATCACGACAAGGACGGCTATATGTGTGGCGAGAAACGTCACTCCGCACGCTCCTCTATTTAACGAACTTCGTCATCTTCAATGGTACCGAAGCTTTCCTGTACGCGAACCACCAGTGCCAGTCCCAGGGCCGTTGTCGCAACACCGACGACAATCGCCGTCAGGATCAGGACATGGGGCAGGGGATTGGAATAAACATCGATATTGTCGGCGAGGATCGGCGCGGTGCCGCCCTTCACCTTGGCCATGGAAATGTAGAACACGAAAACCGACACCTGAAAGACGTTGAGACCAACGATCTTCTTGATCAGATTTTCATGGGCAATGACGATGTATAGCCCGATCATCATCAGCAGGAAGACAATCCAGTAATTGAACAGGCCGGGGAATGCGTAGTCGGTCATTCCTCCACCTCATCATCTGAAGGATTGATGTCCGCCGCAGCACGACCGGCAAAGGCACAGAAAATTGTCACGATACCGGCAAAGACGGTCATGCCGACGCCGGCTTCGACCAGCAGAATGCCGATATGCTGACCGCCGGTCGGTGACGAAGACAGACTATAATAATCAAGGAAATTGGCGCCCAACAACATGCAGACCACACCGACGCCAGAATAGAGCAGGACACCGAGACACA
>CALGEF010000272.1 GCA_937881755.1 uncultured Acidobacteriota bacterium | reverse complement strand
GGCTCGGCATTACCTTCCACCACTTCGGCATTGATCACGACTTCTTCGACGCCGCGCAGGTTCGGCAGTTCGAACATCGTGTCGAGCAGGATGGCTTCCATGATCGAGCGCAGGCCGCGCGCGCCGGTCTTGCGGCCGATGGCCTTACGCGCGACCGCAACAAGCGCCTCAGGCGAGAAGGTCAGCGCCACGTTCTCCATGTCGAACAGTTTCTGGTACTGTTTGAGCAGTGCGTTCTTCGGCTGGGTCAGGATCTGGATAAGGGCTTTCTCGTCGAGGTCTTCCAGCGTCGCGATGACCGGCAGGCGTCCGATGAATTCCGGGATCAGACCGAACTTCTGCAGGTCTTCCGGCTCGGTGCCGCGCAGCGTCTCGCCGACGCCCTTGTCACTGGCGTTCTTGATGGTGGCGCCGAAGCCGATCGAGGCATTGTCACCGCGCGCGGCGATGATCTTCTCGAGGCCGGCAAACGCGCCGCCGCAGATGAAAAGAATGTTCGTCGTGTCGACCTGCAGGAATTCCTGCTGCGGATGTTTCCGGCCGCCCTGCGGCGGAACCGCCGCAACGGTGCCTTCCATGATCTTCAGCAGCGCCTGCTGCACGCCCTCGCCCGACACATCCCGCGTGATCGAGGGATTGTCTGACTTGCGCGAAATCTTGTCGATCTCGTCGATATAGACAATGCCGCGCTGGGCGCGTTCAACATTATAGTCAGCGGCCTGAAGCAGCTTGAGCACAATGTTCTCGACGTCCTCGCCGACATAGCCGGCTTCGGTGAGGGTGGTTGCGTCCGCCATCGTGAAAGGCACGTCCAGGATACGGGCAAGCGTCTGCGCCAGCAGCGTCTTGCCGCAACCGGTCGGGCCGACGAGCAGGATATTGGATTTCGACAGCTCCACGCCGTCCGCCTTGCCGGCATGGGAGAGGCGTTTGTAATGGTTATGGACCGCGACCGAGAGGATGCGTTTCGCATAGCGCTGGCCGATGACATAGTCATCGAGCACATCGCAGATCTCCTGCGGCGTCGGGACGCCCTCACGGGACTTGATCGCAGAAGTTTTGTTCTCCTCGCGAATGATGTCCATGCAGAGTTCGACGCACTCATCGCAAATGAACACGGTTGGTCCAGCAATGAGCTTTTTCACCTCATGCTGGCTCTTTCCGCAAAAAGAGCAGTAGAGCGTGTTCTTGGAGTCGCCGGAGCCGTTTTGCTTCGTCATAACTTCCTCAATGCCGTGAAACGCTTAACGCCGGCTTTAAGGCCTGCCCCGAAGCGCCCCGGTTGTTTAAGTCTATAGTTGTTCGCCAAGCCTGCAAGGGGCGGGCCGCACGTTAAAAACAGTGGATTATTTCTCGTCATCCGCCGAACGGCGCTCGTAAACCTTGTCTACGATGCCGAATTCCATGGCCTGTTCGGCCGTCAGGAAGGTATCGCGGTCGAGTTTGCGTTCGATAACGTCATAGGGCTGGCCGGTATGGCGCACATAAATATTGTTAAGACGACGTTTTAATTCGATAATTTCTTCCGCATGGCGCTCGATATCGGTCGCAACACCCGAATAGCCACCCGAAGGCTGGTGCAGCATGATACGGGCGTTCGGCAGCGCGATCCGCATGCCTTTTTCCCCTGCGGCCAGCAGCAGTGACCCCATCGAGGCCGCCTGGCCGATGCAGACGGTCGAGATCGGGCAGCGGACATATTGCATGGTGTCATAGATCGCCAGGCCCGAGGAGACGTATCCGCCGGGGCTGTTGATATACATGGCAATTTCGCGCTTCGGGTTCTCGGATTCGAGGAACAGGAGCTGCGAGGTCGTCAACGCCGCAACGCCATCATCGATGGGTCCGGTGAGAAAAATGATGCGCTCTTTGAGCAGCCGCGAGAAGATGTCAAAAGCCCGCTCTCCCCGGCTCGTCTGTTCAA
>CALGEF010000271.1 GCA_937881755.1 uncultured Acidobacteriota bacterium | reverse complement strand
GCTGAGCGCCTTGGCCTTTCGCCTGCGATGACCAGCAAACACGTCAAACATGTTGAGGCGCGTGTCGGTGCGCGTCTGCTCAATCGCAATAGCCGGAATGTGAGTCTGACCGAGGCAGGCGCGCAGTACCTGCTGACGATCCGCCCTTTACTTGACGGACTGTCTGAGGCCGAAGCGCAATTGACCTCCGACAGCCTTTCGCCGCGAGGCACACTCAGAATGTCGATGCCTGTCTGGATGTCCAATCCAGCCTTTGCGAAAATTCTGGCCGCCTACCATCAGCAGAACCCACATGTGACTTTTGATGTCGACCTGAGTGGCCGCAAAATCAACATGGTCGAAGAAGGCGTTGATTTGGCGCTGCGCGTTGCGTTCAAATTGGACGATGGGCTCATTGCCCGCAAATTGGGAGAGGTGACGTTCCAATTGGTTGCGGCCCCAGCCTTTTTGGACAGCTTTGGGCGCCCAGAATCGCCCGGTGATCTGAATGACGCGCCGATGCTTGCCTATTCTCAAGTTGCCGGAGACGGGAGGATCAAATTCGGAGGGGCGAAAGGGTTAGATGTCAAACTCAGGCCCGTATTGGTCAGCGGCAACGAAAGCATTCTTCATCAGGCAGCAATGGCCGGAATGGGTTTTGCGATGGTGCCAAGCTGGTCTGCACAAAGTGATCTGAACGAAAATCGGTTGGAAGCCGTTCTGCCCAAAGTCGATTGGCCAAAACTGCAATTGCAGGCGATCTATGCCGACCGCAGCTATCTGCCAGCCAAAACACGTAGCTTTTTGGATTTCGTGTCTGGGCCGAATGGCATCACCTCGGCCCTACGGGATTTTTCTTCACCCTGAGGGGCGGTTGGACAGGTTGGCCGTTTCTTGAGGGGCGGAACATTCGTTGGCAGCTGAATGCCACCGACGTCCGCCGTTCTCAGCAAAACGACTTGGCAGTGCCAAGGCTTCCATAAATAAACTGTCAGTTGATTTCGACTATCTTGCCCGGGTTCATGATGTTCTCCGGGTCAATCGCGCGCTTGAGCATCGCCATCAGTGCATAAGCATCGCCATGCTCTTCCAACATGTATTTCTTTTTACCGGTGCCAACACCATGTTCTCCGGTGACAGTCCCGCCGAAAGACAGGGCAACGCGGTTAACGTCCGACGCAAGCGACTTGGCGCGTACCAATTCGCTTGGATCGTTCGGATCGAACAGGATGAGCAAGTGAAAATTGCCGTCACCAACATGCCCGACGATCGGTGCAATCATCCCCGCCTGTTCTATCAAATTCTTAGAGCGCGCAATACAGTCAGCCAATGCCGAGATCGGGACACAACAGTCTGTTACGACACTGTCGCAGCCTTTCCGTAATGATTTTCCGGCGTAATAGGCATTGTGCCGAGCAGTCCACAAACGATTGCGGTCTTCGACTTTGGTCGCCCATTCAAAACCCGAAACTCCAAACTCCTCTGCGATGCTTTCAAACAGCTCGACCTGTTCCTTCACGCTGGCGTCTGACCCATGGAATTCCAAGAAAAGATGGGGTTTTTCGGGCAGATTCAGGTCGGGGTTGAAAAGGTTCATGCCCTTCATCTGCATCTCGTCCAGCAGTTCGACCCGCGCCAATGGCAGGCCCATTTGAATGGCCATGATTACACTGTTTACGGCATCATCGACCGTTTCATAGGCACAGGTTGCGGCCAGGATTGCGTCGGGCTGACCAAACAAGCGCACGGTAATCTCGGTGATTATTCCTAGCGTTCCTTCAGAGCCAACAAAAAGATGAGTCAGATCATACCCGGCCGAGGATTTCCGGGCGCGCGAGCCCGTATTGATGATCGTGCCGTTGGGCAAGACAACTTCCAGCGCCAGAACATTTTCGCGCATGGTGCCATAGCGAACGGTATTGGTGCCCGAAGCACGCGTTGCGGTCATGCCGCCAATCGTGGCGTCTGCACCCGGATCAACCGTGAACATCAATCCGGTCGCGCGAAGTTCATCGTTGAGCTGCACGCGCGAAACTCCGGGCTGAACTACAGCATCCAAATCGCTTTCGCGAATTTGGAGGACTTTGTTCATCCGGCTGGTATTCACGCTGATCCCGCCATGGATTGGGATAACGTGACCTTCCAATGAGGTGCCAATGCCAAAGGGAACAACGGGCACTTGGTTTTGCGAACAGATTTTCATGATCTGCGAAACTTCTTGCGTGCTTTCGGGAAAAGCGACCGCATCTGGCAATGCCGGTTCGGAATATGCTT
>CALGEF010000270.1 GCA_937881755.1 uncultured Acidobacteriota bacterium | reverse complement strand
CGGTCGATCTTGTAGACCACCACCACGTCGACCAGCCCGTCCTCGATATCCTCCAGCAGCCGTTTCAGGCCGGGGCGTTCCAGCGTGCCGCCGGAGATGCCGCCGTCGTCATACTGATCGCGGACGAGCACCCAACCCTCGGACCGCTGGCTGGCGATGTACGCCTCGCAGGCCTCGCGTTGAGCGTGGAGGCTGTTGAACTCCTGCTCCAGCCCTTCCTCGGAGGATTTGCGGGTGTAGACCGCACAGCGCAGCTTGCGGACGACCTTCGATTTATCCTGCTGCACCGTCATGCGCGCCGCCCCCTGTGGTTCTTGAGCCCGAAGAACACCCAGCCGTTCCACCGCGTCCCGGTGATGGCCCGCGCAATTGCGGACAGCGACTTGTAAGGTCGCCCCTGCCACTCGAAGCCATCGGCGGCGACGGTGACGACCTGCTCGACACCCTGCCATTCGCGCAGCAGCCGCGTGCCGGTGATCGGGCGGTCACGGTCGGCGCGGATGCCACGCTTCTTCATGTCGCCGCCGTCCAGTTCTTCGCCCAGCCGCTCCAGCCGCCGAATGGTCTCCGGCTTCAGCCCGCCATAGGCCAGTTCCTGGATGCGGTAGGCAAGCCTGCTCTCCAGGTAGCGCCGGTTGAACGGCGGCGGTTCGCTGTCGAACAGATCGCGCCATTGCGCCTTCAGTTCGGGCGTCGTCGCGGTCTTCAGCGCGGCCAGGCGCGCGGGGATGGGATCGTGGGTCGTCATGCGGGTCTCCGGTGAGTTGGAGTTGCATGACGGCATCGGTCGGCCGGAGAGTGTAGGCGAATTTCTCCAGTTTCGTCAGAAGCTTCGCCGCGCTCGCGCAGCTTCAGCCGGACCAGCCCGAGGGCCAGCAGGCCGCACAACTCAGTGCGGCGCTCGGCGGGGGTCATCTGGTCGGGCGGCAGCGGATTGGGGCGACGGATGGGGTTTTGATCGTACATCATGATCCAACGATGCAGTTTTCCACCAGCGCCCGCGACCTCGGAACGGGTCAGCCCAGGTCAGCCCGGAAAGGGTGAACCCTTCCACCCTTGCAACATCGGAATGGGTTGAGGGGTCAGGGTGTTCCCATTATGTTCGGGCTATCCCACATGAATCACGAGGCCGCCCATGTCGCTGCAATCGCTCGATCGTACCCAATGGAGTTATGCAGAGGCGTTGGCCCACGTGCAGACGGTGACGGTCGCCCGGCGCGCGGTGGAGGCGGCAAAGCTGCCGCCGAAACCTGTGCCGGAATACCAGACCTGGAACACGCCGCAGGATCCGGCGATCGCTTGGAAGGCGGAAGGAGAGACCGAGCTGCTCGTTGCCCTGCGTGACGGCGATCTGCTCGCGCAGGGCCGCTACACGGAGGAACGGACACACGGCTGGGGTCATGGCGGCAACAGCACCGGTTTTGGGCTGCACTCCGGCTATCACACCAGCATCCGGCCAGAGCAGTGGCGCGAGGGCAAGTGTTCCTTCGGGCGCCTGACCGCACGGGACTGGGAGTTCATCGACATCCGCATGCCACGCTTTCTCGTGAAGGCGATCTGGCCGGATTACGTGCCCGAGCCCGTCCGGTCTGCATCATGCAGCGACGCGAAGCCCTACACGACGGCCTATCTCCAGTTGATGCAAGAGGCGATCCGGCGGTTCGGTCTGACGGAGCATCATCAGGAGAAGAAGGAAGTCCTGACAGACTGGTTCAGGAGCCAATGGGTCGAGGGCGATCAGGTATCGTCGAACCTGGCCGACTCCATGGGCACGCTGGTCAGGCTGCCATCGGCGCAACGCGGAGGGGCGAGGCGGGTGCCTACGCCCGACCCGCTCCAGTCTGGCTGAGCTTTCACGACGCTGCGTGGGTCGAGTCCTGCGGCTATGCTCAGATCGTATGTATCGAACGCGCCCCAATGAGGGCTTTCGATCTGATCAAGGAGGGCATCTTTGGGAGAAATTGCGCCTCACCTTCTTGACGTTGCAGCTTGATCGCGCAGAACTGGCGCAAATAGCGGGGATGGTCAAAGTCAAAGCACGGCGTTCGAGACTGAAGCGGCGCCGACTCGCTACCAGAACCTACCTGGGGAGCGCATGGATATTCGGCTGAAGGACCACTTTGACACGCTCACGCTGCAGCGGGCACGCGATTACATGCTTCGCGGTCTCGTCGTTTCGGTCGAACCGCTGCTGAATGGTGAGATCGAGGGTCGGGTCTCGAACGGGCGCGGTAAGCGCTACAAACAGCACATCTCTGTGCGAAAGGGTATGGTGGACGGGTACTGCTCCTGCCCGGTTAGCCATAACTGCAAGCATGTCGCTGCGGCGCTGATGTCATGGGCAGTACAGCAGAAAGAGCCCCCTGGCCTCAGGGCCCCACTGCGGGGCTGGCTGAACCAGCTTAAGGAGAGCGCTACAAACGAAGAACCGCCGAAGCAGAGACCCGACGACTACCCGGAGAACGTTAAGGACCGCCTGCTTTATGTGCTGATTCCATATGGCACCGATCTGCGCGTGGATATCTACAAGGGGCGAAGCAATGCTGCGGGGACGGCCCTGAACAAGGCCATACGACGCTACGATGCGGTACATGCCATGCGCAGCACCGCGCCCGCCAAATTCATCCGCCCGATTGATCTGGAGCTGCTGTCAGCTCTGGCGCAGTCGCGCCTCTGGGATGCGCACTACAGCTATGGGCTGCCCGACCTGCTGCGTCCCAAGGGTGCGCAGGCGGTCACCTTGATCCGTCGGCTCTGCGACACGGGCCGATTCCTGCATGACAACGCTGGTGATGCGCAGCTGAGCTGGTCCGAAACGCAGCCAGACGCCCGGCTTGGCTGGCGCATGGACCCGGACGGGAGCCAGGAGCTGGGCTTCGAGGATGCCTCGGGCGCGGCGTTGCAGTTGCGTGGTCTGGACGGCGCGACGCTCTGGATCGATACCGAAACGGGACGGATCGGTGCGCTGGCGCAGGCTATGGACCCTGCCGCGCTGCAGCTTGTTGCTACTGCCCCCAAAATTGCCCCGGATGAGGCAGAGGCGCTTGGTGCGGCGCTGCCCGAAACGCTGGCCGGCTTTCAGATGCCGCGCCCGCGCAGCATGCGCGCGACCCGGCGCCCGGCCAAAGAGCGCTTCGCCCGACTGACCTTGGGGGCCGAGACAGCCCGCGACAGTCCGCGCCGTTGGGGCGCAACGGTGCAACTGCCGACGCTGACCCTGCGCTTCGTCTATGACGGGCAGGAGGTCTGGGAGGGCGACGCCGATCCACGGGTCGTACGTGACGGCGAGATCGTGACCGTGACCCGCGATCATCGCTGGGAAGCTTCCTGTGCCACAAGGCTAATGAAGGCGGGTGCACTCCGGGTTGATGAGCTCGAGTTTCATTGGCCAGGCGAGCGGATGATGGAGTGTGATCTGGTCTTTGCCGATGGCGAGATGAGCAACCATCTGCTGGATATCTCGCGCATCGAGGACGCGCTGGAGTTTGCGTTTCGGGTCGTGCCCGACTTGCGCCGCGAGGGCTGGGAGGTCATCGAGACCCCCAAATGGCCTTATCGTCTCATTGAAGAGCCCGCCGCGCTGACGGTCGCCACGCAAAATGCGCCGGGTGAGGCGTTTCAGGGCAATGACTGGTTCTCGCTGGGGTTTCAGGCCGAGATTGGCGGTAAGCCGCTGGATGTGGCCCCTCTGATCGCCGCGTTTCTGGAGCAGGTTCGCGATGAGTGGGAAGACCTGCCGGATGTTGAGGCATTGGCGCAGCATTTGGCAGAACGCCCAATCTTTCTCAACCGCGGCAGCAAGGGCTATGTGGCGCTGGACCTCAGTCCGCTGGCGCGGCTCCTGCATCTGTTTCTGAGCCATCATGCGGAACTCGGCGCTCTGCACCCGACCGATGCCAGAATCGCCCGCATGGCGGAAGAGGCGCTGGCGGGCAGCGACATTCGCTTTGCCGACAAGGCTGGTATCCTGCCGCTGGCGCGCAGCCTTCAATCGCTGTCGGAGGCTGACAGCTTTGTGCCGCCTGCGGGTCTGACAGCACAGTTGCGCGACTATCAGGCCTATGGTGCCGCCTGGATGGGCAGCCTGTTGAAGGCCGGGTTCGGCGGGGTGCTTGCCGATGACATGGGGCTGGGCAAAACGGTGCAGACCCTGTCCCTGTTGCAGGCGCGGCGCGAGGCGGGCGAACGCGGCCCTGCGCTGCTGATCGTGCCAACCAGCCTGCTCCATGGCTGGCAGACACAGGCCGCGCAGTTCACGCCCGACCTGCGTCTCGTTGCCCTGCAAGGCCCCGACCGCGCCGCCCTGCACGACGCTGCGCTGCAGGCCGATCTGGTGATGACCACCTACCCGCTGCTGGCGCGCGACCGCGACTGGCTGGCGTCGCAGGACTGGCCGCTGGTCATCCTCGATGAGGCGCAGACGCTCAAAAACCCGGCCGCGCAGATGGCAAAGACCCTGCGCGAAATCCCCGCCAAGGGGCGGCTGGCGCTGACCGGCACTCCGCTGGAGAACTCCTTGCAGGACCTCTGGACGCTTACCGATTGGGTGAACCCGGGCCTGCTGGGTGATCGCAAGCGCTTCCAGACGCTGTTTCGCACCCCCATCGAGAAACACGGCGACGCGAGCGCACAGGCCCGGCTGAACCGGCGCCTGCGGCCCTTCATGCTGCGCCGCACCAAGGAGCAGGTCGCTGCGGAACTGCCGCCCAAGACCGAAATCCTCGAACGGGTGAACCTGCCGAAACCGCAACAGGCACTCTATGAGACCGTGCGCAGTGCCATGGATGCCCGCGTTCGCGAGGCGATCAGCACAAGGGGGCTGGCGGCAGCGCGGATCACGGTGCTCGATGCGCTGCTGAAGTTGCGTCAGGTCTGCTGCGATCCCGGCCTGGTCAAGACCGAAACCGCTCGGTCGGTGGTCGAGAGCGCCAAACGCGCCCGGCTGCGCGATCTGCTGGGCGAACTGGTCGCGGAGGGGCGCCGCGTGCTGGTTTTCTCGCAATTCGTGGAGATGCTGCGCCTGATCGAGGCGGATCTGGTCACTGCCGGCATCCCCTGCCTGACCCTGACCGGGCAGACGCAGAAACGTGCCGAAGTGCTCGATGCCTTCGCGCAGGGCGATGCGCCGGTCTTCCTGCTGAGCCTGAAGGCTGGCGGCGTCGGATTGACGCTGACCGAGGCCGACACGGTGATCCTCTATGATCCATGGTGGAACCCAGCGGTGGAGCGCCAAGCCATGGACCGCACGCACAGGATCGGTCAGGACAAGCCGGTCTTCGTGCATCGGCTTGTGGCGGCCGGAACGGTGGAGGAAAAAATCCTCGACATGCAGGCGCGCAAGCAGGCTCTTGCCGATGCACTTTTCGATGATGACGGTGGCGGCGCAGAGACGTTACTGGACGAAGCCACTTTGCACGACCTCTTCGCCCCGTTGGGCACATGACGTGCACGTCACAACCGGACCATGCGCACCGCGAACGCAAGGCCGCTCCAGCCGGTTGCCTAGCGACGCAGCACAGGCGAGTGGGGAGATGGCAAATCGCGGCTGGGAGGAGGGTGTTGAAGCGCACAACACCCGCCATTCTCTGCCTGCGAGGTGAATGGCTTTTCACATACGGGGTAGGGCATGCGTTCGCAGCCTGTGAGCGGCCAGTGAACATAAGCGCCGGATGAACCTCGTTCCCCCCGCAAACGAGGTTGGCACCCGTCTGAGCACTGTTGGCAGTTCCAACACTGCCTACGACGGTCTCTTTGTGGCCATGCGATGTCCCTGCAAACCGTTGCCAGGCTCAACGGTTTTGCCCAAGGGCGCCTCGCTCAGCTCTCTAAGCTCCAGGCTGGCGCTTCCGGCAGCGAAGGGGCTTTGCTGGTGGTCCACCCCGCCCTGATGCAAGCCCCTCAATGGGTGGAACCGTTCACCTGATTCGCCTCGCGACGGGGTCACCCCGCCGTCGCGCACGGCTTCGCGCCAGCCGAGGGATGGGCGGTTCAGGCGTGTGGGGTCCACCCCTTATCCTGATTGATTCCAAGGTGTTACCGAAAGGGGTCCACCCATTGCGGTCGAACGGTCGTGGGCCGGGCGAACCGGTTCGGACGTCGCGAGGCAGGCCCGGAGAGAGGCAGAACCGGGGGCAGAAAAGCCCTCGATCAGGCCCTTCCGCGTCCCATGCAAGCCCGTCCTCGCCACCCCCTGCGCCCTGCCGCCGCGGCCCACCGACCGACTGGCTTGCATGCGCCTGTCCCGCGGGGGCGGCGATGAGCGGGCGGGACTGGCGGGCTTTCGATGCCGAACTGCGCGCCCGCGTGCCGGAGCTCGCGGTGGAGCTCTTGGGCAAGCCGACCTTCCGCGCAGGTCAGGAATGGCGCTGGGGCCGCAAGGGCAGTCTCGCGGTCGTCGTGACCGGCGACAGGGCCGGCATGTGGTTCGACCACGAGGAAGGTCGGGGCGGCTGGTTCTCGGACCTCGTCGGCCGCGACCTCGGGATGGCCCACGAGGACGCGACCGACTGGATCGCAGATCGGATTGGCATGGGCGCGCGCCACCAACCGGCGGAACGTCGCGCAACCCCAAGGGCGCGGGCCGCGAACGAGCCCGGCGCGCCGTCATCGGCACGGGGCGCGGTGCGCTCCGAAACGCCCCCGGAGAACGATACCGCGTCTGCGCCAGATCGAGCGGATGACGCTGCCGCACTCGCCGCGCGCATCTGGGACCGCGCCCGTCCCGCCCCGGAGGACCATCCCTATCTCGTTGCCAAGCAGGCCGCGCCGCTCGCCCTGCGCATGGACGCGAACGGCCGGCTCGTCGTGCCGTTGCAGGACATCGACGGCGGGATCCGCAGCGAGGAGTTCATCGCGCCGGACGGGGCCAAGCGCTTCCTCGCCGGTGGGGCGAAGAAGGGGCATTTCGCGGTGATGGGCGCGGAGCCCGGGCCAATTGCCGAACCCGAAGGCCCGGTCCTGATCTGCGAGGGTTGGGCCACTGGCGCGAGTCTGCACATCGCCACCGGCCACACCGTGATCGCCGCGATGGACGCTGGCAACCTGATGCCGGTGGCCAAGGCACTGCGGGCGCGGTTCCCCGAGGTCGATCTCGTCCTCGTCGCCGACAACGACGCGAAGCCCGACCGCGACAGCAATCCCGGTTTCGAGGCGGCCCGCAAGGTCGCACTCGCGGTCGACGGCCGTCTTGCCGTGCCCGACAGCCCTGGCGACGCCAACGACCTTTTTTGCGCCGAGGGCCCGGACGCCGTCGCGGCGCTGGTGGCCAGTGCGGCGCGGATCCCGCCGCCGCCGCCGACATATCCCGCACCGGTCCTCACGCCAGACGAGGCCCGCGCCAGTCTGGCCGAGGCGATAGCCGGTTTCATGGCCGCGATCCCGGACTACTGGGCGGCGGTCGAGGCGGCGCAGGAGGAGGCGACGAATGCAGACGCCAGCCGCGATCCTCTGGATTTCAACATCGTGGCGCAGGCCGCGCTCCCGCCGCTCCTCGGCCTGCCCGTCGATGTGGGCCTCGGCAAGACCTCGAGCGCACGTGCCGCCATCGCGGAGCTGATCGCCACGGGCGGCCTCGGCAAACGCAAGGTCGTCTACGCCGTCCCGCGGCACGATCTCGGCGCCGAACAGGTCATTGCCTTTGAAGCGCTCGGGCTCCGCGCCATGCTCTGGAAGGGCCGCACCGCGCCCGATCCAACCGAGACCAATCCCGACCAGCTCATGTGCCTCGACACTGAGGCCACCTTCGACGCGCTCGAGATCGAGCATCCGGTCGAGCAGAGCTGCTGCAAGGTCAAGAACGGTGCGGAGCTGCTGCTCTGCCCCCGGTTCCACGACTGCGGCTATCAGCGCCAGAAGCCGCTGGCGCGGGCGGCGCAGGTCATCGTCTGCGCCCATGACAACCTTTTCCACATGAAGCCGCAGGCCATCGGCGAGGTCGGGCTGCTCGTCATCGACGAGGCCTTCTGGCAGTCGGGCCTGCGCGGTCTCGACGGCAAGGCGACGCTGACGCAGGACGGTCTGGAGCCCGGCCGGACCTCGCTCACCTGCTACACCGGCAAGGGAAAGATGGATGTCGGCGCCACGGCCGACCTGATCGCGGCCCGCGAACGGCTCTGCAAGGCGCTGAGGGTCACGGAGCCGGGTCCGCTGCGTCTGGGCCTGCTGGAAGCAGTCGGTCTCACGCCGGAGGACTGCCGCCATGCCGCGACGCTCGAACGCCGCCGCATGCGCGATGCGGGTCTCCGCCCCGGCATGTCGTCGGTCGAGCGGCGCAAGCGCATCGAGGCAGTGCTGCCGCCCGCCGGCGAGCCCTGGGCCCCGCCCGGGCGCTGCGCCACGCTCTGGCTGATCCTCGCCGAGGCGCTGGAGAACGGCCATGACGCCGCCGGCGCGGAACTCGTCCACGAGATGACCGAGGCGGGGTCCGTTCGCGCCCTGCGCTTGCGGTGGCGCAGCCCGATGCGGACCGGCTGGGCGGCGCAGGCGCCGATCCTGCATCTCGACGCCACGCTAAGGCCGGAGCT
>CALGEF010000269.1 GCA_937881755.1 uncultured Acidobacteriota bacterium | reverse complement strand
ACTATTGCGCATAGATTCAGGCTGCGCTAGCAATCTGATGCGAGTTCTCATTCGTTTGACAGATCGCTTTATTGTGTTGGAAGCTTTAACTTGTTAAACTTTTTTTAAGAGGAATAAGCTAAACAGTGAGTACCTTGTGATCAAAGTTCAGAAATTATTATTAATCGCCGGCATTCTGGCTGGCGCCCTAGGATCGACGGCTTCAGTTTTGGCCAGGGATCGCAGTGTTCAACGGGCGCAGCAGATCCTGACCTTGTCAGGGTTTGAACCAGGGCCCATTGACGGACTATGGGGGGTGCGCACAGCATCCGCGTTGACAGAAATTGCGGCTGAGGCTGATTTGCTGGTTGCCCCCTCATCGGAGCGCGAGTTGCGCCCTTTGGTCTTTGCCGCAATGTGGCAGGTCTACCATCAACGAACCGAAACGGCTGAGGCGGCCCAGGCCCATTTGCAGCAAATCGTCGATGTAGCTGATGCCCGGCATCTGCTCGAGCGTGCCGGAATTGGTGCCCACCCAAGCGAGATCAGCGAACTGGTTGGCATGAACCGCAGCCAGGCGGTCACCCATGTTTTGAACGGAATTTATGGCGGACGCACAAGTTTGGAACCGCCGGCCTTTTTGTCTTCACCGTCTTTGCCAAACTACTGGATCCGCTGGGATTACGAAGAGGAAGACCGCCAGGCCTTTCGCGTCGCCCGAGATCAGGAAATGGGGGAATTGCGTAACTGGTGGGTGCGCGAAATGATCGCCACCCCGAACCCACAGGCAGAACGGCTAATCCTGTTGTGGCACAACCATTTCGTCACCGCCTATTCCGGCGTGCAGGAAGAGGTACACGCCGTGGCCCGCCAACATTGGACCTTCCGCGAATTGGGCCACGGCAGTTTCCGTGATCTGACGAAGGCGATGGTGCGTGATCCGGCGATGTTGAACTATCTGGACAACAACCGCAGCCGCAAGGAACAGCCTAACGAGAACCTGGCGCGCGAGCTGATGGAATTGTTTGTCCTGGGTGAAGGGAATTACACCGAAGCGATGGTCAAGGAAGTGGCCCGCGCCCTTACAGGTTATAGCTATAATGAAATGCGGAATTTCGAATTCGAGTTCAATCCGTGGGACCATGATCGCGGCACCAAGACGGTGCTGGGCCAACGTGGACGTTTTGATGGTGATGATATTGTCGAGGTTCTCCTGGACCAGCCCGCCGCGGCCGAGTTCGTGTCTCGCCGGTTCTGGAACGTCTACATCTCCGATTTCAATGTCGACGAAGCCCATTTGCAGAACATCGCGTCCAGGTTTCGTGACAGCGACTATGAAATCCCGGTGCTGCTGCGGGCGGTGCTGACGTCTCAGGCCTTCTGGGCACCGGAAAACCGCGCGACTATAGTGAAATCTCCAGTAGATCTTTTGGTGGGCGGGATTCGGTCAACCGGGGTTCTGCCCGAATGGTGGGCGGAGCTGCCAAACCGGATGGCCAGCCTTGGTCAGAACCTGTTCGAAGCGCCCAATGTTGCCGGTTGGCCCGGTGGGCCGGACTGGGTGACCCCCTCGCGGATTCTATTGCGGGGCGAGATGCTCAGCGATCTGGCAATGGCCGAACCTCTTGAGGCCGAGCAGGACCCGGCAATGGTGATAGCGGAGATGATGGGGGAAATGGCCGGGGACAACCCAATGATAGCACTGTCAGACGACCCCGTAGGCCGGTCGGTGTTTATCCGTTACGCTGCCGAAGATTTTGAAGGGCCCCCGGAATTCCGTATCTCTGCAGCAACGACCGTTGGCGACAGGAGCCAGATTGCTTGGATCAGCCAGACCCAGACCGCTAAAGGCGGCATCGATACGGCGCGGTTCGGGCGGGTCGAGACCTCGGACCTGCCGTGGCGCATCGCGCAGGTGGATTTCTCAGAAGACATCGACCCGGTCAAAATAATCGTATATTTCCAGAACGACCACTGCTGCGGTCCCGGTGGTTCTGATGGCGGCGACAGGAACTTTTTTGTGGATTGGGTGGCGCTGGACGGGCGGCTGTATCCCGCCGCGCAGGGTAAGCAAATCACTAACTGTAGCAATAACCAGGAAAACCCGGGCCGGATGTATTGCTCGGGCCGGTTGGAAATGGCCGAGTTCATTGAGCTTTCTGACCCCAAAGCCCGGCCGATTGCGGCCAGCCAGACGGGTCAGGGACTTCAGGTCGATCGTGTTGCCTTTGAATGGGGCGATTCCTACGATCCGAATTCGAATTGGCAAAGCGTCAATTTCGCTCTGTTGAAACCCCGTCTGGGATCAATCGAAGTCGATGCGGTTCGCATCCGGATCATTCGCAACCGCAGTGACAAGGGAATGCGCACACTGCTGCAATTCGAAGACCGATCCTGTTATCCGACCTGCCTTGGCGGGCCGCTGCCCCGTGCCGCTTATACCAACGACGACTCGGGCTCGCGTCAAATTAATTTGGTGCTGTCCGGCCCCGAATGGAACGACGAACGCGCCCAGTGGAACCAGTTGAACGAAGCGCAGCGCGCCTTTGTGTCGGCGATCTGGATGGCCGTGCCGGAGATTCTGGAACAGTCCAAAAAGGGCCGCAACTGGCGCGAACGCAATGCCCACGCGCAGTTGGGCGGCTGGGAGCAAGTGCTAGAGCACATTGTGCGCACCTTGCCGAAATCACGCTATGCCCGCTATGCCCCGGACGAGGTGTTGCAGATTGTGCCCTCGGCCAACGGTGGCGGCATGATGATGTCGATGATGAGCAGCCTGGCCAACACCAGTCCCGACCAGATCGCCGGCGTCTTCCGCGATCAGGCCCAGTGGACCGAGTGGGAGGAATTGAGCGGGACCGTGCCGCCAGCGCAGATCTTCCTGGCGAGTGCGCCCGTTTCGTCGTCTGCCACAACGTCGGATTTAAATGTTCTGTTCCTTGATCCGATCTACAACCTGAAATAACGCAGAGAGATCCCTATGAACCGTCGTACTCTTTTGAATGCCCTGCTCGCGGGACTTGCCATCCCGCTGGCACCGATCCGCTTGGCACATGCGGCCCAACGCAGTGGCCGCCGTTTGATTCTGGTGGAACTGTCCGGTGCAAATGACGGATTAAACACTGTGGTTCCAATCAAGGATGAACGGTATCGCGAGATCCGGCCGAACATCGGTCTGAAAGGGCAAGAGGTGTTCGACATCGGCAACGGGTTGGCCCTGCACGAATCGCTGAAACCTCTGGACGCGGCTCTGCAAGCCGGAGACTTGGCCATCATCCAGGGCCTTGGCTACCCCGGTCAGAACCGCTCGCACTTCAAGTCCATCGCGCTTTGGGAAACCGGCGGCGACGGCAACCGGGCCGGAAAAACCGGATGGCTGACCGAAGATATCGAAGGCATGGGCAGCGCTAATGAATTTGAC
Organism: uncultured Acidobacteriota bacterium; assembly: GCA_937881755.1. Lineage (GTDB taxonomy): Bacteria > Pseudomonadota > Alphaproteobacteria > Caulobacterales > Hyphomonadaceae > Hyphomonas. The sequence continues at coordinate 973 of CALGEF010000269.1, read as the reverse complement.
GCCCACGGGATCAGCTTGGATGGGGGCATGGGGGTGTTTACCTCGTCTTCGGGCGTGTGGCTGTCGATGACCTCACTCAGCCAGTTCACCAGCCTGAGCGATGCGACTGCGCGGGTGGCGTCAAACTCCAGCAGTGTTTCCTCCTTGAGTAATCAAGCCCTCTCGATGATACTGGACCGCGGGCAGGCGCTTAACACCGCCATCACGCGAATTTCTGACAAGATTGTCGTGATGAACAATCATACCGAGTTTCGTATCAATGCTGGTGAGCTGGGGCGTCAGGCAGCCATGGCGGCGAAGTTGGTGCAGGCGGGAATCGACGCACCCGTTCTCAAGCTCAAAATTGACGGGTTCGACACCCATGAAAACCAATATTGGTCGCACAAGAACTTGTTGCGAGACTTAGGCAATGCACTTGCGGGGCTGCGTACCATGCTTTTAAGCAGTGGCCATTGGGAAGATACGCTGGTCATGACCTACAGCGAATTTGGACGCCGGGCGGTAGAAAACCACTCAGGAGGCACTGATCACGGCACCGCTGCTCCGCATTTCTTAATGAGTGGTGCTCTGGAAGGTGGAATCTGGGGCGCACACCCTGACCTTGGCACGCTACAGGAGGGCGACATGCAGTTCACGATGGACTACCGGTCAGTTTATCATCTTGTCCTGGCCAATTGGTTCGGGCTGGATCAGAATCGTTTTCAGGATTTTGACAAGTCGGCAATCGAGGGATTGCTTATGTCATAAGTAGGCACTGTCAGACAAAACGTGTAATCCAATAGGACTTCCTGTTTGTCTGACGGCGCCCTCAAACTTCCTAGTCGAAAGTTGCGACGAAGCATCTGCGTAAAATCGAACACCCCTTTGAATTTCTTGACTGACCGCTAGGCTAATCGCAGAGCATCCAATTACCGAAGGATAAACCGAAGGGTACTGTCAGATAAAACTAACTTGAGACGGGGCGGGCGGTTTT
>CALGEF010000268.1 GCA_937881755.1 uncultured Acidobacteriota bacterium | reverse complement strand
CCATTATGAAGGCCGCCTCGCCGGGACCGGCGCCCTGTTCGACAGCTCGTATGAGCGCGGCGAGCCGGAAGCCTTCCCGTCGAACGGCCTCATTGACGGCTGGGTGGAAGCCCTCGCCCTCATGAAGCCGGGCGATCGCTGGATGGTCTACGTACCTGCGAACCTTGCCTACGGCGCCGAAGGCACGCCTGGCGGCCCGATCCCGCCCAACGCGCCCCTCCAGTTCGAAGTCGAGCTGATCAGCGTGATGCAGTAAACGGATGGCCGTCTCCGCCGAAACACTCGCCAGCATTGCCCTCGCCGCTGGCGAGGAAATCATGCGCGTCTACCGCACCGATTTCTCGGTCGAGATGAAGCTTGATGCGTCCCTGCTGACGCAGGCGGACGGGCTGGCTGAAGCGATTATCCTGAAGGGGCTCTGCGAGGCCGAGCCGGACCTTCAGGTGATCGCCGAGGAATCCATGGCCGGCGGCAACATGCCCGAACACGGCAGCCGCTTCGCGCTGGTCGACCCGCTCGACGGCACGAAGGAGTTCGTGGCGAAGAACGGCGAGTTCACGGTCAACATTGCGATCATCGAGCACGGCCGCCCGGTGATGGGCGTTGTCTATGCGCCGGCGCTCCGCCGCCTGTTCGTCGCCGAAAGCCCATCTCATGCCTGGCAGTCCGAGGCCGCGCCGGACGGCCCCGTGCCGCAGAAGCGCGCCCCCCTGCGCATCCGCCCGGCGCCCGCGGACGGCCTCACTGCGGTCGCCTCCAAATCCCACCGCTCGCCGGAAACCGACACCTGGCTGGCCAGGTACCGGGTCAAGGAAATAGCGGGCGCTGGCTCGGCTCTCAAGTTCTGCCTCGTCGCCGCCGGTGAAGCGGACGTCTATCCCCGCCTCGGCCGCACGATGGAATGGGACACCGCCGCCGGGCAGGCTGTCGTGGAAGCCGCCGGAGGCCGCGTCCTGACCCTTGACCACGCGCCCCTCCTCTATGGAAAGCGGGACCGCGGCTACGACAATCCGGACTTTATCGTATACGGGGATGTGACGCCGCTCTGACGGCGCAGGGGTTCAGCATGGCGCGGCAATACTTCGGCACAGACGGAATCCGTGGACGGATCAACAAGGCCCCGATGACGGCAGAGACTGCGCTGCGCCTCGCCATCGCCGCCGCACGCACCTTCGCCCCGGAAGGCGGCCGCGAAGTCGTCATCGGCCGCGACACCCGCCGCTCCGGTGAGATGATCGAAGCCGCCCTGATTGCGGGGCTCACCTCGATGGGCGTCAAGCCCGTCCGTCTCGGCGTCGTCCCCACGCCCGCCGTCGCGCTGATCACGCGCGAGACCGGCGCGGCGCTCGGCTTCATGGTCTCGGCCAGCCACAACAAGTATGAAGACAATGGCCTGAAACTTTTCAGCCCCGAAGGCGTGAAGTTCACGGATGATGTCGAGGAAGCGCTCGAGGCGGCAATGGCCGCCGCCCTCGACGGCGACTATGCCCCGCCTGCCGCTATCGCCGAACCCGCCAGCATGGCGGGCGCGGGCCGGCGCTATATCGGCCGCTGCCTCGAGACGATCGGCAAGGGCCAGGACTTCTCGCGCCTGAAAGTCGTACTCGACTGCGCCCACGGCGCCGGTTTCGAGGCGGCGCCCGAAGCGCTGCGCCGCCTCGGCGCGCAGCTGACGCTTATCGGCGCCGAGCCGGACGGCGTAAACATCAATGCGGGCGTCGGCTCCACCGCGACCGGCGCGCTGAAAGCCGCCGTGCTGGAGACCGGCGCGGACATCGGCATCGCCCTCGACGGCGACGCGGACCGCCTGATCGTCGTGGACGAAACCGGCGAGGAGGCCGACGGCGACCAGGTCATGGCGCTGATCGCGTCCGAGATGCACCGCACGCAGCGCCTGAAAGGCGGCGGCATGGTCGCCACGGTCATGTCCAACATGGGCCTCGACGAATACCTGAAAGCCTCCGGCCTCTCGCTCGCGCGCACGAAAGTCGGCGACCGCTATGTCGGCGAGCACATGCGCCAGCACGGCTACAATCTCGGCGGCGAACAATCCGGCCATATCATCCTGTCGGATGTCTCGACCACCGGCGACGGCCTGCTCGCCGGCCTGCAGGTGCTGGCCGTGCTCGCTGCGCGCGGCGGGAAGGCCTCCAGCCTGCTGCGCGTGTTCGAGCCTGCCCCGCAGAAACTCGTCAACATCCGCTATACCGGCGCCAACCCTATCGAATCCGACAGGGTCAGGGCCGCGCTCGCCGAAGCGGACGCCCTGCTCGGAAGCCGTGGACGGATGGTCGTGCGCAAATCCGGCACCGAGCCGCTGATCCGCGTGATGGCCGAAGCGCTCGACGCGGAACTCATGCAGCGCGCGCTGGCCCTTGTCGCGGACGCCGTGAAAGCGCAGGCCTGACAGCCGGAAGCCTCTCGCGGCGTCACCGGTTGCATAGCCTCCTGAGGGCACTATGCGTCGGGCAACAAAACCAGCATCGACACCGGAGGAGACACATCATGGCCGAGGGACAAACCCTGCCCGCATTCCGCCCCCTGCCGCAGAAGACACCCGACGTCTCGATGACGCGCAGGGACGGCGCGATCTACATCTGCGCCAACCAATCGCCCGGCGAGCGCCCGAAGACAGTGCCGCATTGCCTCGACGAGCGCGCCGCGCAACACCCGGACCGTCCCTTCCTGCGGGAGCGTGATCCGAAGACGGATGAATGGGTGACGCTGACCTACGGCGAAGCGAAGACCATCACCGACAGTCTCGCGCAGGCTTTCCTCGATCTGGGCGCCGGCCCGGATGCCCCGGTCATGCTCCTCTCGGGCAATTCAATCCGCGCCGCGATGGTCATCCTCGCCGCGCAGAAGATCGGCGCCCCGGCAGCTCCCATCTCGGTCCCCTATTCCACGATGTCGACAGACTTCGACAAGCTGAAGCACTGCTTCAGCGCGGTGAAACCCGCCGTCGTATTCGCCGAACAACTCGCGCCCTTCCGGAAGGCCCTCGCCGCGCTCCCCGCCGGCGCCTTCAGGACCGTCAGCGC
>CALGEF010000267.1 GCA_937881755.1 uncultured Acidobacteriota bacterium | reverse complement strand
CTCGACCGCTTCGCTTTTGTGGCGAAGCGAGCAGATGTCAAAGCCCAGCGGCTCAACCAGACCGACCAATCCCCGCGCCTCGAGCATAGGGGCAAGCGCCCGGAGCGCGATCCGCAGGTTGGCCTGCCGCTCGCCATTGCCACAGGCCTGACCGTCGTTGCGCGGGATCAGGGCGACACCTTCGGCACCGCAGTCGGCCGCAATGTCGATCAGCCGGGCGGCCTCTGCCTGTTTGGCATCGGACCAGTCGTTAAAGGATTTGACTTCGGCCAAGGCAAGGATGCGTTGCCCACATTCCCTAGCCGTCGCCGCAACAACCGACGGCGCATCACAATCGAAAAGGATGCCGTCAAGGTCATTCCGGAATTCCACCCCGACGCACCCCAAAGACTGAGCCATCCGCAAGACAGCATCATAGCGCAGACCGGGAACGGTCATGTGATTGAGCGCAAAGCCCAGCATTGATTTCCTCCCAAGCGAGACCGTTGGCCGGACATCCTGTGGCCTCCCCGACCACATTCGCTTTGGCAGACTGTCTTTACCGGCTGGCTTCGGTCAATCCGCGCCCTTCATTTCATTGCAGAAATGATAGAATACGCATCAGTCCAATGATTGGATTCCATCATACCGATTCCGGGGTATAAAGATCGGGTTGCAGGAAGTATTGCCCCGTCAGATCGACCATGCCGGACTGCGCGGTTGAGGTCATCAGGGTCATCGCCTCAAGGCAGACCTTGGCCAGAGGGGTCGATATGGCCATGGCTACATAACGGTCCGACAGGGCCGCGCGGGATTCTGGCGTCAGCTCGTTTACCACCAGCGCCACTTCGCCCGGTTGGCGCGCCTCCCGAAGGGCCGCAATCGCCCCCTCCATCCCGCCGCCGGCGACATAGATGCCCCGCAGGTCCGCGTGACGGGCCAAAAGGTCAAGCGTCGCCTCGTAGGTCAGTTGCCGGGTTTCAAGGTTCACCAGGGTATCGAGCACTTCGAATTGCGGCGCGAATTCCCGAAAATAGCTGCGAAACCCGGTCTCGCGCAGCTCATGCCCATGCCAGCGATGCCCGCCGACAAAAACGGCCAGCTTGCCCGGGCGTGGTGCTGCCGTGCCCACCATCCACCCAGCAATACGCCCTATTTTCAGGTTGTTAAGGCCAATGTAGGCCTGCCTGACCCCTTGGGCAAAATCGTTCAGAAGGGCAAAGACGGGAATGCCCCCGGCCTGAATATCGACCACCGCATCTGTGATGGTGTGATGCGTGATGGCCGTTGCGGCGATGGCGTCCACCTCGCCGCGCAGGGCCTTCATCTCGGCGATGAAATCCGCCGGGGACTGCGAGGGAGAGTAGCGGATCACAGCCTCGCCCCGAACCCCTTCAATCTCGCGGACCGCGACCTCGATCGCCTGATGAAATGCCTTGTAGAACGACTGCCGCTCTTTGTGCAGGACAAAGCCAAAGCGCATCTTGCGCAACTCGGGCTGGAGCCTTTGGGCAATCAGGCTGGCAGCGTGATAGCCAATCTCATGGGCGGCATCGAGGACGCGGCGGGCGGTCTCCTCGCGCACCTTCAGGCGGCCATTCAACACCCGGTCAACTGTCGCCACGCTGACGCCTGCCCGCCGGGCGACGTCGGTTATCGTAGGTCGTCCGCTCATTTCGCCCCTCCGGCCAGACCACTGCCTGATGTGATTCCATCACGAATGATGTCTTCGCATGATGGAAAATGACAGAATGCAGCGCAAGCCTCTATGACCGAGCAGGCCGACGGCCATAATCTGCGCCAACGGGAGGACTTCGCATGACACAAAGAGATTACAGCCTATTAGGGCCATCGGCCAAAAGCGCCGAGGAGAACGGGCTGGCAGCGGCGGAATGGTACCACACCGACATTCCGCGCAAAGAGATGAAGGCCCTTATGCAGCGCAGTGATCAACCTGCCATACGGGACACAATCATCCTGTACGGGGCGATGATCCTCCTTGCCGGACTTGGCGTCGCCCTTTGGCCAACATGGTGGTCCCTGCCCTTCTGGCTGGCCTACGGCGTTCTTTACGGCTCTGCCTCTGACAGCCGCTGGCATGAGTGCGGCCATGGGACTGCCTTTCGAACGCCGTGGATGAACAACGTCGTCTATCACATCGCCAGCTTCATGATCATCCGTAATCCCATCGTTTGGCGGTGGAGCCACGCCCGCCACCACACCGACACCTTCATCGTCGGCCTCGATCCAGAAATCGCCGTCATGCGCCCGCCCCGAATCTTTCGGATGCTGGCCGCCTTCGTTGGCCTGTTTGACACCTGGAACGGACTGGCCCGGATGCTTCTTCATGCCAGCGGCAGGCTTGACCCCGAAGAGGTCACCTATGTCCCAACGTCCGAGCATGGCAAGGTCATCCTGGTAGCCCGGATCTGGACGGCCATCTATGCCGCGACACTGACGCTGGCCCTTGCCACCTGGTCCATCCTGCCCCTGATGGTGATCGGCCTGCCCCGGATGTACGGGGCCTGGCACCACGTGATGACGGGCATCCTGCAGCACGCAGCCTTGGCCGACAACGTGCTGGACCACCGCCTGAACAGCCGGACGGTCTATATGAACCCGATCAGCCGCTTCATCTATTGGAACATGAACTACCATGTAGAGCATCACATGTTCCCGATGGTACCCTATCACCGGCTGCCCGAACTGCATCAGCGGATCAAGGATGACCTGCCGACCCCCAACACCTCGATCCTGCAGGCCTACTCAGAGGTCATCCCCGTTTTGATTCGCCAGCTGCGCGATGAAGATGCAACATTGCTGCGAGAGCTTCCTGCGACGGCGCGGCCCTATCGCGTGGACTTCCACGCAGGTGCCCTGGGGCTGGCCGGAGAATAATGCGTCGCGTCAGCGATCGTGGTCACATTCGTGGGCACGCCCCATACATGCCCAGCCCGCCGAACATCTCGTACTGCCAGGGCACTGGCTCACCTTGTGCGTGCAAGGGCACGCGGCTGGCTCCAGCTGAATAGCGCCGCAGGGTCAGTGATCGACAGCTCTGTGAGATTGCCCTGTGTGAGCGCGAGGGTCTCTAGGACGTCTGGGAGGGCGTACCCGGTCGAGCCTGCCGCAAATTGCGGACCCGTTTCCTGGCGAATGCCCAGCAAGAGCGTAGGTGTCCCGGCCTGCGTTCGTGCAGCAAGGAGTTCGCGCCCAAGTGCAGCCTGTCCAAGTACCGAGGCATCACCAGTCCAGACGACGATCTTGTCGACCTGTTCACCCAGCAAACGAAGGTTCCAGCCAAGCGCCTCCTGAAGCCGGTAGTTTGTGGCCACCTCGGCGACCAGCGACAGGCTGGTCACAAGATCGGGCCGCACGGCGCGCGATGCCTGGTCGATTTCACCAACGAGTGTCGCCACGTGAGCAGACCGCCATTGCATCCAGATGCCGTAAAAGCGGGACAACAGCTCTTCCGGCCGGTTTTCCGAAATACCTGTCTGAGCTGAGAACCGAAGCAAGGCATCAGGTGAAAAGCCCCAGCCCATGCCTGGGTATCCAAGGTCAAAAGGGTGCAGCCCATCCACGTTCAGTTCGCGAACAAGGGCCGCCGTGTCCTCGGCCAGTCGCAGGCGCACCTCGGGATGGGCAGGCGATACCCAACGCAAGGAGCGTGTCCCGGCCTGATCCATCAGTGCCGCACCTGGTACCGTCGAGAGAAGCGCGGGATTGTCATTGATTGGCACCGCAAGGTGGACCCGCATGCCCCGAGACTGAAGCCCTTCAACCAGCGCCGCCACCCAGGTCGGGCCAGCCCCAAACGTGCCGCGCAGCTTTTCCAGATCAAGGAAAACATCCGTCGCCCCATAGGCGAGGGCGGTTTCCATCAGCGGTTCTGCCTGCGCAGCGCTTTGAACATCCACCCAGACGGCAGACTGTCGTGGACCACGGTGCTCTGACAGGCTGTCCAGATATCCGTCGAGGGTCCGGAACCTGCCACCGTTCTGGCGGACATAAGCAATAAAGCCATGAAGTACGTCCGCATGGCGGCCGATGATCCTCGGATGCAGCAACAGCACAAACGGCCGTCCGGCCTGCGCATGTTCGCCGTAGGCGCGGATCAGGAAATCCAGCGCGGTTGCATCATCAAGGCCGCGACCTTCGAAGATGTCGTAGTCCGAGGCAAGCAGGTTCTCGAACTCAGAGATTGCCACCTCTTTCTGGCGGTCATCGCGTGGCCAGGGGCTCTTGTCAGAGCTGTCATAGTCAAAACCCAACCGCTCGATCTCGGCTGTCACGGTATCATTGTACTCAAGGAACGGGGCCCGAAAGGCACGGACAGGAACGCCGGCGATCCCTTCAAGCACGAATTGCGCCAGTTCAAGGTCCAGCTGGACTTGCCGCGGTGTAAGGGTGGTCAGATCATCATGGTGAAAACTGTGCGAGCCGATCGTGTTGCCCTCATCCGATAGGCGGCGCAGCAGATCAGGATGACGCTGGGCGTAGCTTCCTGTCCAGAAATAGGTGGCTGGCACGTCCAGTGCGAGAGCCTCGACCGCGGCTGCATCATCTTCGAATTCCGTATCGAAGGTCAGCAGCACATCGCCGGCCATCAGCGTATCGCCGTGGGCATCGGCCAAGCCCCCCGTGACCAGGGCGAACAGGATCACGACCACAAACGCGGCACGTCGAAAAGGTCGCGCCAGATCCAGGCTCTTGACGTCGGCTGAGACCATCCGCTCTACCTCCTGGCCAGATCGTCAGGAGCTATAGGCAAAGACTCCCGCATGCATGGGCGGAAAATCGCGGAATTCTTTGACCGGATACATTCATTGTTTGCGTAATCGCGGTTTGTTTCGCAAATTGGCCGAAACCGCCCCAATGGGGTCATAGTCTTAACCAGATCTACCCCGACAATCACCGAGAGGATTGCGGATTTCCCGGCAAAGAGGATCGAGCAGCGATCTCCTGAATGCCACGCGCAACCCATAGCCGACCGATCTTCATTCGGGACGGAAGTAGAGAGCTTATGCAAACGCTTGAAGCGTTCCTGCTTGCCTTGAGCATGATGGAGTCTGGCGGCAATTATCAGACCGTCAACACCCTCAACTACCTTGGCGCCTACCAGTTCGGCGAAGGCGCGCTGACCGATCTGGGCTATGTCCGCTACGACGGAAACTACTCCAACAATGACTTCAGCGGGGGCTGGACGGGAAAGCACGGGATCCGGTCCGCCCGCGATTTCCTTGCCAACGAAAGAGTGCAGGATATCGCCGTTCGCGAATGGGTCCAACTGATGTGGCACTATATCGAGATGCAGAACCTCGATGCCTACGCCTGGAGAGAGGTTGGCGGCGTGACGCTCACCCCTAGCGGCATGCTGGCGGCGGTCCATCTTTTGGGGGCGGATTCTTTGGCGCAATTCGTTCGTTCGGACGGGGCCCGCGATCTTCGCGATCCGTACGGCACGCCGATCAGCAGCTATATTACCAGGCTTGCCGATTACGAAATCCCCTTTGCCCCTGCCCCGACGGCGCGTGTCTCGACCTCTGCCGGGTCTTGAACCGGGGACATCATTCCAAGACCAGATATCCCGGCAATCCACGCGGATTGCCGGAACGCAGGCGGGAATATGGGTAAGGGGCCGGATCATTCGGCAGGAACCCCGGATGAGACCGGCGCAGATCTAAAGCCGGGCCGGCGTTTGGCCGGTCTGACCGGATTGAACACGCCGCCGGTCCGGGCAAGCTTGTTCCAGCCGGCCATCTGCCCAATCATGGCATGCCAAATAGCGTTCAGCGTCGAAATGTAGAGAAGTTGCCGGTAGCCAAATCGCAAGAGCGCAACAATGGCCAGAAGCTTCCAATCGAACCGCGTTTCAAAGCGGAACGCCACAAGCGTGTTCAGTACATCGAGAGCAGTCAAGAAAAAGTAGCTGGCAACCACAACGACAGGAAGCCCCGACATCGCGACAGCTTCACCCGAAAACACCCCGATGATCGCCTTGGCCACAAGCATGACCAGAAGCAAGTCGACAAGCGGCGACATGATACTTGACACAAGGCCGAACCAGACCGCGTCGATGATCGAAATGCCGACAGGACGCCCTTCGGTGATTGCGCGGCTGTGTTTCACGGCCACCTCGATCATCCCAAAGGTCCAGCGCAGGCGCTGCCGCATGAAAGCGCGGACTTTGTCTGGCGCTTCGGTCACGGCCCGGGCTTGCTCCTGGAACCGAACCTCGTAGCCCGCCCGGTGGACCGCGATCGTCAAATCGGCATCCTCGGTAATCGTCTCACCAGAGAAACTGTTGGCCTCCCTGACAGCTTCGGTCCGCCAG
>CALGEF010000266.1 GCA_937881755.1 uncultured Acidobacteriota bacterium | reverse complement strand
GCTCGGCGCCGCTGATCGGGTTTGCGCTGGCGCGCCAGGACGGCTTCTTCGACGATGCCGGTTTCCCGGTGGGCGCTGGCTGGGACGACGTCCGCTTCCCCGGCCTCGGCACTGAGACGGTCTACGCCCTGCAGATCAGCGGCGACTCGATGGAGCCCGCCTACCGCGCCGGGGGCCGCATCATCGTTGCCCCCGGCGCCGAAGTGAAACCGGGTGACCGGGTCGTCGCGAAAACCGCGCAGGGCGAAGTGATGGCGAAAGTCCTGGCCCGCAGGAATACCCGCATCATCGAACTTGCCTCGCTGAACCCGGACTATCCGTCCCGCGAATTCAAGCCTTCCGAAATCGCCTGGATCGCGCGGATCCTCTGGGCCAGTCAGTAATCCTCCCGAAAGACACTCCGATGGCAGACGATCCGGAAACCGGGCTCGACCCGCAGGACTGGCCCGCGTTCCGCCAGATCGCGCATGCTTTGCTTGATGCTGCGATGGACAAGATGCAGACCGCACGGGAGGGCAGGGTTTGGACGCCCTTTCCGTCTGAGATGAAGTTGGCGTTCGACCAGCCGCTGCCGGAGACCGGCCAGGACGACGCCGCGCTGGCTGCGCAACTGGCCGAACTGCTTCCATATGGCGCCGGCAACACGCATCCGCGTTTCTTCGGCTGGGTACACGGCTCCGGCACGCCGCAGAACTTGCTGGCCGAAATCGCCGCTTGCGCCATCAACGCCAATGCCGGTGGGCGCGACCATGGTGCCATTTACATCGAGCGGCAGGTGATCCGCTGGTGCCGCGAACTCTTCGGCTTTCCGGAAGGCGCCAGCGGTCTCATCGTCTCCGGCACTTCGCTCGCCACCATCATCGCCCTGAAAGTCGCCCGCGATGTGCGCCTCGAATTTTCCAGCCGCAAGGGCGGCCTCGCAAATGCGCGCCTCATCGGCTACGCCTCTGCCGAAGCGCATGCCTGCAATCCGCGCGCCTTCGACATTCTCGGCCTTGGCTCGGACGCTCTGCGCAAAATCCCGGTCAACGACCGGTTCGAGATGGACACCGCCGCCCTGCGCGCCGCCATCGCGGCAGACCGCGGGGCGGGCCTGCAGCCCTTCGCCCTCATCGGCACAGCGGGCACGGTGAACACCGGTGCAACCGATCCGCTCACGGAGCTTGCCGATATCGCCGCTGCTGAAAACCTCTGGTTCCATGTGGACGGCGCGTTCGGCGCGCTTGGCTCTCTCGTGCCCGAAATTGCCAGCCGCTTCGCCGCCATCGCGCGCGCCGACTCGCTCGCCTTCGATTTCCATAAATGGCTGCATGTGAACTATGACGCGGGCTGCGTGCTCGTGCGCGACGAGGCGCACCACCGCCACGCGTTCACGGACCGGCCGGACTATCTCAAGGCCGCTACGCGCGGCCTCGCCGCCGGCAATCCCTGGCCGGTGGAATACGGGCCGGAACTTTCGCGGGGCTTGCGTGCTCTGAAGGTCTGGTCCCAGATCGCCGGTTTCGGCACGCAGCGACTTGGCGCAGCGATCGCCAGGAATTGTTCGCAGGCAGCGTATCTGGCGCAGAAAGTCGCAGCCGACTCCCGCTTCGAATTGATGGCGCCCGTCGCCCTCAACATCTGCTGCTTGCGCTATGCCGGGGCAGAGATCAGCGGCGCGGCGCTCGACGCACTGAACGAGGAGATCGTCATCCGGCTGCAGGAGCTCGGAATCGCTGCGCCGTCGACCACCCGCCTGAACGGGGCAACGGTCATCCGGGTCAATCTCACGAACCACAGGACCCGGACGGCAGACCTTGATCTCCTCCTGGCCGAGATCGCTGCGCTGGGTGAAAACACTGAAACCCGCCTGGCGGCAGCGCTGGCTTAGGGCCAGTAATTACAATTCAAGCGGACGCTTGCGGCGCGAGTCCGGGCCGTGCCACAAGTGTCTATGGATTGGGGAAAGCTCAGATCATTTCACGCAGCCGCCGAAGCCGGCAGCCTGACGCTCGCCGGCGAGCGTCTTGGCATTTCGCAATCGGCGGTATCCCGCCAGATCGCGGCGCTGGAGGAACAACTTGGCGTGTCGCTGTTTCAGCGGCATGCGCGCGGCCTGGTGCTCACCGATAGTGGCCACACGCTGTTTCGTTCCACGTCGGATATGGCCTCGGCCGCGATGTCGGCGAACATGGCGCTAAAGGACCAGCAGGAAACCCCGCAGGGCGAGCTGATCGTGTCAGCCCCTGTGGCCTTCGGCTCGGTCTGGCTGGTGCCGCGCCTCGGCGGCTTCGTACGCCGCCACCCGGACCTGCACCTTGACCTGCGCCTCGATGACCAGCGCGAATATGACCTGCTGAAGCTGGAGGCCGAATGCGCCATCCGGCTCTGGGCCGCCGACAAGGCGGACCTGATCCAGCGCAAGCTCGGCACAGTCGCCACAAACCTCTATGCCGCCCCGGAATACCTGAAGATCCATGGCGTGCCCCGCACCCCGCTGGACCTCGATAATCACCGGATCATCGCCTACGGAGACGATTCCTCGCCCTTGCAGGAGATGAGCTTCGCTTGCCGGGTAGGGCGCGATGACGCCCCCCCCCGTCCCGCCACCCTCAAGGTCAACAACGTGTTTGCGATGATGCGGGCCGTGGATGCCGGGCTCGGCATCGCCGACGTGCCCGACTACATGGCCAGTGCGCTACCCCGTCTGGTGCGTATCCTGCCCGAGATCACCGGCCCCACTTTCGACCTTTATTTCATATATCCCAGTGACTTGCGCCGATCCAAACGGGTTGCCGCGTTCCGGGATTTCCTGACCACGGAGACTGAATCACTGCGCAGGGCGTCCATGCGTTAATGAACGTGTATTTTACGTAATGCATACGGATTTGCATACGTGTCCTGCTCTCGCGTATGTTGCAATGCAGCGTAACGCTCTTATGTAAGAGTTATGCGATGGGTCCCGCGCATATCCCGATCATTTCTCCGATTGGGCGTTTCCTCCCCCTAACGGGACCCCACTTCAGCCCGGCGCGTCGTAGGATGCAGCCGGGCTTTCTTTTTCCCCGCCCTCGAGAATGCCTCGCTTCTCAAGCTCGGCGACCACAACATAGGCGGCGAGTGCCGAGACGACCGAGATGATGAACGAGCCTTCGAAGCCCTGCGTCCAGGCGGGCAGGCCCTCGGCAGCCGCCTCGTCGAACAGGCTTACCGCCCAGGCCGGAACACCATATCCAAGGAAACTCAGGGCAGCTCCCGTGAAGAGGGCGGCCAGCGCTGCCTTTTCCCGGCCATAGCCTGAATGCAGGCCGATCAGCAGCGCCACCATGATGCCGGCAGATCCGAAAGATGAGGCGATCTCGACCAGGCCCTTGATGGTCTCTCCCGAGGCCGCAATGCCGTAGGCAAGCAGGCCGGCGAGCAGGCTCAGCGACCGCCCGAACATCAACTTGCGCGGCTCCGGCAAGTCCCGCGCGATCGGTTCGATCAGGTTACGGCTGGCGATGGCCGAGACGGCCAGCAGGGTTGTGTCCACGGTGGACAGGATCGCCGAGACGATCGCGCCCATCAGCAGGATGTACATGACGGGAGACAGGTATTGCCGCGCCAGTTCCGGCAGGTAGCTGTCTGTCGAGCTGGCCTCGAATCCGGCGGCGTGCCCGAGCAGGCCAATCATCAGCGGGATTGAGCCGAAAACGATGTAGAGGCCTGCGGCAAGGAAACAGCCCTTGCGGGCAATGCTGGCGGACTTCGCTCCCAGGAAACGCGAGATGGCCTCCTGGGCCACGAGCGAGCCGAGGATCGGCACCATCCAGGTGTCCAGCGCCGACAGCCAGGACTCAGGGTTGCCCTCTTCGTCAGAGACCACCCAGGTCAGCTGTTCCGGCTTGATCTCCGCAAAGGAGAAGTCCCCGGACGCGAGCAGCACGATCAGCAGCACGGTCAGGCCGATCATCATGACGGCGCCCTGCAGCATGTCGGTCAGGGCGTCGCCCATGAGGCCGCCGATGGTCGTGTAGGCGATGATCAGCACGGCGCCGCCGAAAAGTGCAATGTTCAGGCTGATCGCGGCGGTCTCGGAGATGATCTGGCCCATGGCCAGCAGCTGCGCTGAGGCCCAGATGATCGAGGTGGGAATGGTGAGTATGGCCGCGGTGACCTCGGCGCGCTGGCCGAAGCGCTGTTCCATGAAGTCGGGGAAGGTCATCACTTCCGCCGCCCGCAGTTTGTAGGCCAGGAAGAGGGCCATCCCGATCAGGCAGATCGTATAACCGAACGGATCGGCGCGCCCGCCAGCGAGGCCTTCATCGGCGATAGCGCCCGAAGCCCCCATGACGGTTTCCGCCCCGAACCAGGTGGCGAAGACCGAGACGCCAACCATCAGCAGCCCAAAGCGCCGCCCGGCGACGAAGTAGTCGGCTTCGGAGTTGACGTATCTGCTGGCCCAGAGCGCAATTGAAAATTGCAGGATAATGTACGCCCCGAGCGCATAGATCATTGACCCGACCTCCCGTTGTCACAGCATCGTCATGTCGACGAGCGTTAAAATAATTTTTCTGTCTAGTAAGCAGG
>CALGEF010000265.1 GCA_937881755.1 uncultured Acidobacteriota bacterium | reverse complement strand
GGTGTCCGCCTGCGGGCTCGCCAAAGGCGGCGGCCCCGACATGGGCGTGATCCTGGCGCAGGCGCCGGCTGAAAAACTCTCCGCTTACGGATTGTTCTCGGATACCGCCGCTGCCGCGCCGGCTGCCGGTGTTGTCCCCTATGATCTGGTCAATCCGCTCTTCTCGGACCATGCCGCGAAACACCGCCTCGTTTTTGTGCCCGGCGGCGAGAGGGCGGCGTACTCGGACAAGGATGTCTTCGCCTTTCCCGTCGGCACGGTGCTCGTCAAGACGTTTGCCTTCGCGCCGGACATGCGCACCCCGGATGAGGGCGCTTACCGGGTCGAAACCCGCCTGCTTATCCACAAGGCAGCTGGCTGGGCGGCATATCCTTACATCTGGAACGAAGACGCCACCGAGGCGGTGTATGCACCGATTGGCGGCAAACGGACGATCGAGACGATCACGCCGGCAGGTGCGCCGATCACGATCAATTATGCCGTGCCCAACCAGAATCAGTGCAAAATGTGCCATCAGGCCCGGGACGCACTTTCGCCCATCGGCCCTAAGGCGCGCAATCTCAATCACCAGGGCCAGCTTGAGGAATGGGCGGCGAAAGGCATGCTGGACCGGCTGGCGCCGTCTGCGCCGTCTGCGCCGGCGGTCGATGATGTATCGCTGCCCCTCGAGGCCCGGGCCCGCGCCTGGCTCGACATCAACTGCGCCCATTGCCACAAGCCGGATGGCTCGGCGTCGAATTCCGGGCTCGTACTCTCGGCCACCGAGACCGACCCCGTGAAAACCGGGATCGGCAAGCACCCCGTCGCCGCTGGCCGCGGGGCTGGGAAGCTGTTCCAGGTCATCGTCCCGGGCGCCCCGGACCGCTCGATCCTCGCCTACCGCATGGCTTCCACCGAACCCGGCGTCGCGATGCCCGAACTCGGCCGCAGTGTTCCGGACCCGGAAGGTCTGGCGCTGGTGCGCGACTGGATCGCGGAGATGGAGCCGCGTTGAGGCTTGCCGGCCCCCGGGCAGGTGCCGGCTGTCCATGCGAACACGCCTGCCTGGCCCGGAGATTTCCCAAATGAAATACCTCTGCCCGCACGCCGCGCTCCTGCTTGCGGCGTGCGCAACGCCGGCGGCGCCTGCAAGTCCTGCCGCCGAAGCCGCCGCGCCTGTCCTTGCGGCCTGCGATCCCGGCGCCGCCCGGGACGTCACGATGTACGGGTCGCCGACCGGGCCGCCGAGTGCCACCGTTATGGTCCTGGCGGCTGCGCCGGACAACAGGGTCATGGGCGTCTTTTGCCAGCCGGACTTTCTGGAAGGGGAGTATTCCCTGCGAGGCGACACGCTTGCTTTCGCCGGCGTCACCGCCGATGGCAGGCGCTCTGCAGCCATTCCGGACGCTTCGTGGAGGGGCGGATCGAAGGCCAGGCCTTGTCGCACGGCTGCGATTTCCTCATGATCTGGGTCGCCACACGGCGCGCGGAGGAAGTCCCGCCCGCGCCCTGACAGGAGGCCAAGGCATGACCCCTCGTATCCTTGTCGACGCGGATGCCTGCCCGGTGAAGGACGAGATCTACAAGGTCGCCCTGCGCCATGGCGTGGAAGCCGTCATTGTCGCCAATTCCTACATCCGGATTCCGGAACATCCGCTGTTTTTGCGCAAGATCGTCAGCGACGGCTTCGATGCCGCCGATGACTGGATCGCCGAACAGGCGACACCTGCGTGCGTCATCGTCACCGCCGATATTCCCCTTGCGGACCGTTGCCTGAAGGCCGGCGCGAAAGTTCTCAGCCATGCCGGCAAGCCGTTCACCCCGGACTCTATTGGCGGCGCGCTCGCCACCCGGGCCATCATGGCGGACCTGCGCGTCGGGGTCGCCGGCATCGGTGCCAGCGGTCCGGCGCCTTTCTCCAGGGCCGACCGTTCGCGGTTTCTCTCGGCGCTGGATACGGCCCTCGTCGCGGTCCGGAAGGCGCCAGGGTAGGGCGCGCCGCACACTTGCCCTTAACGGGCGCCGTGGTATGGCCCGCACATGAGCCAGATCACGCTTCACAAGGGGGATCTCCCCAAAGGCATCAGTTTCGGCCCGGTCGTGGCCGTCGATACCGAGGCGATGGGCCTCAATCCGAACCGGGATTACCTGACGCTGGTACAGCTGTCTTCCGGCGATGGCACCGCGCATCTCGTGCAGCTGACGCGGGACTTCGACTGCCCGAACCTTAAGGCGCTGATGACCGATCCGCAGGTCGTGAAGCTATTCCACTTTGCGCGTTTCGACATCGCGATGATGCGCAAGTGGATGGGCATCACGGTCTCGCCGATCTGGTGCACCAAGATCGCTTCGCGCCTCGCCCGCACCTATACGGACCGGCACGGTCTCAAGGACGTTGCCCGCGAGATTGCCGGCATCGACATGTCCAAGGCCCAGCAAAGCTCCGACTGGGGCGCCGCTGCGCTGAGCGATGCGCAGATCCAGTATGCTGCCTCCGATGTGCTCTACCTGCACCAGATCAAGGCTGGCCTCGAAGAGATGCTGATGCGCGAAGGCCGGATGGCGCTGGCCGAAGCCTGTTTCGGCTTCCTGCCGGTGCGCGCCGAGCTCGACCTCGCGGGCTGGGGCGAGGAAGATGTTTTTGCGCATTCCTGATCGCCTGCGGCCCGCGCTTTCACTCAGGCCCCATCGCGGTTAAGCGTATCGCCTGAAACTATCGCAGGATCAGGCCGCCCCCATCATGGACGCCAGCCTTCATCAAGACCCCGCCACGCTCTGGGCCCCGCGGCGCCAGCTGACGCTGGCACAGGCACGCAAGCGGTCCGGGCGGGTCCGCTACCTGCGCTACGCTTTCGTTGGCGCGGCGGCCGTCTCGATCGGCCTGTTCCTCGGCTTCGTCTTCCGCAGCGCCCTCAGCCAGGATGCCCGCCCGCAGGCCGTGCGTGATGACGACGCCGTCACCATGATCAACCCGCGCTTCACGGGCCGCGATTCGGCCGGCCAGGTGTTCACGATCACCGCCGATTCGGCCCGGCGCCGGCGCGCTGAGAACGGCGTCGTCGACCTCGTCAATCCGATCATGCGCGACGGCACCGGCGCCGAACTGAAGGCCCCGACCGGGTATTACGACCGCGAGAAGGGCGTTCTGGAACTCTACGAAGCGGTCAACATCACCGACAGCGGCGGTTATTCCTTCATCAGCCGCGGCGCCCGGATGGTACTCGGCGAACAGAGGGTGGAGGGACTTTCACCTCTCGAGGGCAAGGGGCCCCTTGGCGATATCCGGGCAGACTCGTATGAAATTCTCGACGGCGGCAACCGGATCGTCTTTGAAGGCAATGTGCGCACCGTGATCTATCCTCAACCGGCCGAAGAGCCCGCAACGTCTGAAAGTGAGCAAGATGGCACTCCGTAAAGCCGCCGGCGCAGTCCTTTGCCTTGCCCTTCTGGGCGCGCCCGCCTTTGCCCAGATCTCTGCCGAGGGTGGCCCGATCTACATCAACTCGGCGCGCACCGAGAGCCTTCAGAACGAGCGCAAGGTCATTCTCGGCGGCAATGTCGACATCCAGCAGGGCAACGCGCGCCTGCGGGCTGACACGGTCACCATCCGCTTTACCGGCACGCCGGGCGGCGGCGGCACCAGCATCGTCGGCGGGTTCGGCCAGGTCGAGACCATCATTGCCGAGGGCAATGTTTACTATGTGACGCCTGAGCTGAAAGCCAAAGGTGACCGCGGCGTTTACGAACTCGCCACCGACACAATCACCATCACCGGCAAGGTTGCCCTGATGCGTGAACGCGACGTGGCCGAGGGCGAAACCCTGCGGATGGAGGTTAAAAACCGCCGCACGACGCTCGAAGGCGGGTCCGGACGCACGCGGATGGTGATCGATCCGGCGAGCCAGCCCGGCCAGAACCAGTGAATTTTACGCGGCAGGTGAAAGCGATCTTAAGCATGGCCGGTTAAGGCTGTGGGAGGCCGGAAAATGGCCGTGGATGGATGGAAAGCGGAATGAGCGTAGCGGCCGAAGGCCTGGTAGTCAGCAGTCTTGCCAAATCTTTTGGCAATCGCCAGGTCGTCCGAGACGTGTCCCTTTCCCTTGGCCGCGGTGAAGTTGTCGGCCTGCTCGGACCCAACGGGGCCGGCAAGACCACCTGTTTCTACATGATCATGGGGTTGATCGGGGCCGATTCCGGCGCGATCTCCATCGACGGCGAGGATGTCACCCGCCTGCCGATGTATCAGCGCGCCCGTCTCGGCGTCGGATACCTGCCCCAGGAGGCCTCGATCTTCCGGGGCATGAGTGTGGAGGAAAACGTCATGGCGGTTGCGGAGCTTGTCGAAAAAGACAGCGCCGCCTGCCAGGCACAGGTCGACAGCCTGCTCAGTGAACTGCACGTGGAACACCTGCGCAAGCAGCCGGCGACGTCCCTTTCGGGCGGCGAGCGGCGGCGTGTGGAGATTGCACGTGCCCTCGCATCGCGTCCGAGCTTCATGCTACTGGACGAACCGTTCACCGGCATCGACCCGCTCGCCATTTCCGACATTTCCGACCTCGTCCGCTTTCTCAAGCAGCGCGGCCTCGGCGTTCTGATCACGGACCACCAGGTTCGCGAGACGCTGCAGATCGCGGACCGGGCCTATGTGATGTATGATGGCGCCGTCCTCTTTGATGGCACGCCGGAAGACGTGCTCAGGAATGATGACGTCCGCAGGGTTTATCTGGGTGAGCAGTTCGCCGCTTGATCTCAGGGGGCGCGGCCGATGGCTATGAAACATTCACTCGACATGCGCCAGGGACAATCCCTGGTGATGACGCCGCAACTGCAGCAGGCGATCAAACTCCTTCAGCTTTCGAATCAGGAGCTCGCCGAATTCGTCGAGGCCGAGCTCGAACGCAACCCGTTGCTGGTGAAGATCGAAGGCGAGGCGACACCGGCGGCGGAAGCCGTCGAGGCGCAGCGCAGCGACGCGCGCGAGGAGGGCGACGCGGCCACCCAGAGCGAGGCGCGCGACCAGCTCGATGCGCCCGGCGAAGATGTCTACGAGCCCGGCACGGGATCCGATGCGGCCATGCCCGCGAACGCGTCCGGCCCGTCCGCGACGACCGACTGGTCGAGCGCCGGAAGTGGCCAGTCCTCGGAAGATTTTGACTATACCGCGAACCTTTCCAGCGATGTGACGCTGGCCGAACACCTGCACATGCAGCTGAACTTCGCAGGCCTTTCGAGCGCCGACCGGCTGATTGCCGCGCGGCTGATCGACGAGACGGACGAGACCGGCTACCTGCGTACGCCGCTCGAGGATATCGCAAAATCGCTCGGCGCCGACATCGCGAATGTAGAGGCCGTCCTCGGCGTCTGCCAGGGCTTTGACCCTACCGGCGTGATGGCGCGCTCGATTCCCGAATGCCTTGCCCTTCAGCTGCGCGACCGCGGCCGCATGGACCCGGCGATGCAGGCGATGCTCGACAATCTGGCGCTCGTGGCCAGGCACGACCTGAAAGCGCTGATGGATGTGTGCGGCGTCGATAAGGCCGACATCCAGGACATGCTGCTTGAACTGCGCCAGCTGTCGCCGAAACCCGGCGCTGGATTTTCGAGCGACACGACCGTGGCGGTCGCGCCGGATGTGTATGTCCGCGAGTTGCCCAACGGCATGTACGCGGTCGAGCTCAATTCCGAAACGCTGCCGCGCGTGCTGATGGACAAGGCCTATTATGCCGAAGTCACTGCGCTGGCGATGCGCGACAAGGAGAAGGAATTCATCTCCGAATGCGCGGCGTCTGCGACCTGGCTCATCAAGTCGCTTGACCAGCGGGCGCGCACGATCCTGAAAGTGGCCAGCGAGATTGTCCGCCAGCAGGACGGCTTCTTTGCACATGGTGTGGCGCATCTGCGTCCTCTCAATCTCAAGCAGGTGGCTGACGCGATCGAGATGCACGAATCGACCGTCAGCCGCGTGACGTCGAACAAGTACATGGCGACGCCGCGCGGCCTGTTCGAACTCAAATACTTCTTCTCCGCCTCGATCCCTGCCACCGGCGGCGGCGAGGCGCATTCGGCCGAAGCCGTCCGTCACCGGATCAAGCAGCTGATCGAGGACGAACAGCCGGGCGACGTGCTGTCGGACGACCAGATCGTCGAGATCCTGACCGGCTTCGGCATCGACATTGCCCGCCGCACCGTCGCGAAATACCGCGAAAGCCTGCATATTCCTTCGAGCGTTCAGCGCCGCAGGATGGACAAGGCGGAGTAGGCGGCCCTCACCTTCCATTGCGGAGCGATCGCAGGTGAGAGGCTTTTGTCTGCAGCCTTTTGAGGCGGATTCATGCAGGGCGCATAACTCCCTGCACGCAGGTGTGGCGGAAGGATTTGAAGCGTAACTTACAAGCGCTTGATCTGGCCGGGTTTTATTTTTCTGGAGAGCGCGTTTCTTGCAGGCGCAAGTGCGGGGGCTGAGCTCACCGGCGCTCGCCCAGCTGCTTCATCCGTCTGCAACCAATGCACACGGGATGTCGAATTTTTCTCGTTCATTCTCAGTTTTTATCGCTGAGGGGCGGTTCGTTATCGTCCCGTATAGCTGGCGCGCGCCCTTTACCCGTTCATCCCCGGGCCGGCGGGGGGAGCGGGTTTGGCAAGAGCCGCGGGAGATTTCTGCCTCCGCGGGACTGAGCGGACCTGTCAGGCCTTCTGGGTTTCGATAGCGCCGTGGCAGTGTTTGTATTTCTTGCCGGAGCCGCAGGGGCAGGCGGAGTTGCGCGGGGTGCTGGACCAGTCGTCTTCGGCCTGGGGCAGGTCGACGGGGGCCTCCCCGGGGGCCATTTCGTTGACGCCGGTATCGGGGTCGAGTTTGATCTCGCGGTTGACCGGCGGCTTCGGCGGGGCGGGCATCGCGGCGACCGGGGCCGGGCGGCGCTGGGGCTCCGGCGCGGCCTGCACACGGATGTGCATCAGCGAGCGGGTAACTGTCACGCGTAGCTCGCCGAGCAGCGTGTCGAACAGATTGAAGGCTTCGCGCTTGAACTCATTCAACGGGTCGCGCTGGCCATAGGAGCGCAGGTGGATGACAGAGCGCAGCTGATCGATAAGCTGCAGGTGGTCGCGCCAGCGCAGGTCGAGCACCTGCAGGAGCAGCTGTTTTTCGATGCGGCGCATCTGCTGGTCGCCGACGGCTTTCGCCAGGTTGGCGTAATGGGTGTTGACCGCAGCGCGGATGCGCTCGGCGATTTCCTCGTTGGCGACGCCCTCTTCGCCGGCCCAGTCCTTGACTGGCAGGTCGACTGCGAGATCGCCGCGCAGGGTTTCGGCAAGGCCTTCGATGTCCCATTGCTCCGCATACGCCTTTTCCGGCATCGTGCGGGTGACGAGGGCGTCGATCACGGTTTCGCGCATGTCAATGATCGTGTCGGAGACATCGTCCGAGCGCAGGAAGTCCAGGCGCTGCTCGAAGATCGCCTTGCGCTGGTCGTTGATCACATCGTCATACTTGAGGACGTTCTTTCGGATTTCGAAGTTGCGTTCCTCGATCTTCTTCTGCGAGGTTTCCATCGCCTTGTTCATCCAGGGATGGGTAATGCCCTCATCTTCCTTGATACCGAGGCGGCGCATCACGGCGTCCATCCGGTCGGCCGCAAAGATGCGCATCAGGTCGTCTTCGATCGAGATATAGAATTTCGATTTGCCGGGGTCGCCCTGGCGGCCAGTACGGCCGCGCAGCTGGTTGTCAATGCGGCGGGATTCGTGACGCTCCGTGCCCAGAACATACAGGCCGCCGGCGTCGAGGGCCTGCTTCTTCTTGATCTCGACATCGGCGCGGATCTGGGCCGCGAGCAGAGAGACTTCCCCGTCGGAGAGGGTGCGGCCCAGGCTTTTTTCCTTCTCGGAGCGCTCGGCCGCGAGGCGCATGTCGGGGTTGCCGCCGAGCTGGATGTCGGTGCCGCGGCCGGCCATGTTGGTGGCGACAGTCACGGCTCCGGGAACGCCGGCATTGGCGACGATGAAGGCTTCCTGCTCGTGATAGCGCGCGTTCAGCACCTTGTGCGGGATGCGCTGCGCTGTGAGTAGATTCGACAGGAGTTCAGATTTCTCAATCGAGGCGGTGCCGAGCAGGAGCGGCTGGCCCTTGGCATGGGCCTCCTTCACTTCCTTGACGATCTCCGCATATTTCGCCTTGGCGGTGCGGTAGACAACGTCGTCCTCGTCCAGGCGCATTACCGGTTTGTTCGTGGGCAGATCAATGACGGAGAGCTTGTAGATGTCGGCGAATTCGTCGGCCTCGGTCAGCGCCGTGCCGGTCATGCCGGCGAGCTTCTTGTAGAGGCGGAAATAGTTCTGGAAGGTGATCGAGGCGAGGGTGACGTTTTCGGGCTTGATGTCGACGCGCTCTTTCGCCTCGATGGCCTGGTGCAGGCCCTCGGAGAGGCGGCGGCCTTCCATCATACGGCCGTTGAACTCGTCGATCAGCATCACCTGACCGTCCTTGACGATATAGTCCTTGTCGCGGCTGTAGAGCTTGTGGGCGCGCAGGGCCTGGTTCGAATGGTGGACGAGCGAGATGTTGCCCGGCTCCCAGAGCGAGCCTTCGAGCAGGCCGAGCTCGACCATCCAGGCTTCCATCTTCTCGGTGCCGGTTTCGGAGAAGACGACCGAACGCTGCTTTTCGTCATGGTCGAAATCGGACGGCTCGAGGCGCGGGATCAGGCTGTCGATCTTGATATAGAGGTCGGAGCGGTCATCGGTCGGGCCGGAGATGATCAGCGGGGTGCGGGCCTCGTCTATCAGGATCGAGTCGACCTCGTCGACGATCGCGAAATGGTGCCCGCGCTGGGCCATCTGCTCCAGCGAGTATTTCATGTTGTCGCGCAGGTAGTCGAAGCCGAACTCGTTGTTGGTGCCGTAGGTGATGTCTGCGGCGTAGGCGCCCTTGCGCTCCTCGTCGGTGACACCGTGGACGACGACGCCGGTGGACATGCCGAGGGCGCCGTAGATGCGGCCCATCCATTCGGAGTCGCGCCGGGCGAGGTAGTCGTTGACGGTGATGACGTGCACGCCCTTGCCTTCGAGGGCGTTTAGATAGGCGGCGAGGGTGGCGACGAGGGTCTTGCCTTCACCAGTGCGCATTTCGGCGATGGCGCCGGAGTGGAGCACCATGCCGCCCATCAGCTGGACGTCGAAATGGCGCATGTTGTTGGCGCGCTTGGCGGCTTCGCGGACGACGGCGAAGGCCTCCTCCAGCAGGCTGTCGAGGGTCGCACCATCGGCGAGGCGTTTGCGGAATTCCTGGGTCTTGCCCTTCAGCGACTGGTCCGACAGCGCTTCCATGATCGGCTCGAGCGCGTTGATCCGGTTCACCCGGGCGCGGAGCGGTTTCAGCCTGCGGTCGTTAGCCGTTCCAAAAATCTTGCGGGCAACAGTAAGCATAGAAGCAGCACCAACCAGTTTACGGGGATATATGCGGGCGACCCTGAACCGGAGCTTACAGGATTTAAGGCCGCTATCCCACCGCGCCTTGTCTGGCTGAAACCACTCGACCAGCACGCGGGGCAGACTTAAGAACGCCGCCAAAGGGTGTCAATGAGGCGCCATCAGTCTGTGAGGGGGCCCCTATGCCTGCCATGCCTTTGATTTTGCCTGCGCATTTGGCGGTTCTGGCGCTGGCGGCTCTGCTTGCGGCCTGCGGGAAGACCGAGACGACGGCCACTGAGATTCCGGTGATCGACCAAACGGTCGCAGCCTATATTAACGGCGAGCCGGTATTCGAGGGCGATGTCGAGCTGGAGGCAGTGGCACGCGGGCTGATCAATGCCGGGCAGGACTTAAGCGCCGAGGACGAGGAGCACCGGACCATCCTCGACCAGCTGATCGACCAGAAACTGATGGCGCAGGAGGCAGCGCGCCGGCAGCTGGACCGTGATCCTTCGGGGCAGCGGCGGCTGGAGATGGCGCGTGAGCGCATCCTCGGCAACCTGCTGGTGGAGAGCCTCGTGGCGCAGCAGGTGACGGAAGAGGCGATCGACAAGATGTACGCCGAGCAGGTGCGCCTGCAGCAGGCGAACGACCAGGTGTCGGTGGCGCATATTCTTGTGGATACGAAGGACGAAGCGGACGCTCTGTTCCGGCAGATCGGGCAGGGCGAGACGTTCGAGAGCCTGGTGTTCAACAATTCCAAGGACACACGCACCCGGATGGAGAACGGCGACCTCGGATACCTCGCGCCGAATGACCTGGCCGAGCCGTTTCCGGTAGTGATTGCCAATACGCCGGAAGGGGAAGTGTCGCCGCCGTTCGAGACGGCCGACGGCTGGCATATCCTTAAGGTCAAGGACCGCCGGACCGAGCCGCCGAAGACGCGCGAAGAGATGCGGCCCGAGATCGCGGCCTTCCTGACGCTCAACGAGGTGAGCCGCATCCTGCGCCGCCTGCGCACCGAGGCCACCATCCAGCAGGGCGGCGGCGAAATCTATGTACCGTCCAGGCAGCCTGCCGCTCCCATTCCCCAAACCCCACCCGGAGATGATGACCTGTGAAACTGACCCCGTCGCCTTTTGCGCCTGCCCGGTTTCCTGATCTGCCGGCGGTCGCGGGTATGCTGTCTGCCTCCGCCAGCCGTGGCTTCTATGCCCGGCGCGGGGTGGAGCGCGACGACGTTTTCCTGTTCGTTTTTGACGAAGGCACGACCTGCGCCGGGGTGTTCACGCGCTCGCTGACGGCGTCAGCGGACGTGCGCTGGTGCCGCGAGGCGCTTAAGGTGGGGGGCGGCAGGGCCAGGGCGCTGATTGCCAATTCCGGAAATTCGAACGCGTTCACCGGGCCAAAAGGCGTGCAGAAGAACGACGCGACGCTTGCGGCGCTGGTCCATGCGTTCGGCGCGAAGCGGGAGAGGTGTTTTGTAGCCGCGACAGGTGTGATCGGCGAGCCGCTCGGCGACCCGAATTACCTTGGCGCATTTGTACCCGATCTTGCGGCCCGGCTTCATTTCCCGGACTGGGAGCGGGCGGCGCGTGCTTTTATGACCACGGACACCTATCCCAAGGGCGCCGGACAGTCGGTCCGCATCGGACCGGACATGGTGCACTTTGCGGGTATCGCCAAAGGCTCTGGCATGATCGCACCGAACATGGCGACGATGCTGGCCTACGTGTTCACGGACGCGGCCGTTGCGCCGGCGCTGCTGCAATCGGCGCTCGCTGAAATCGCAGAGACAACGTTCAATTCGATCACCGTGGACGGCGACACCTCCACATCTGATACGTTGATGGTGTTTGCGACCGGCGCGAGCGGCATCGCGCCGATCGAGGGACGCGACGATCCGCGGTTCCCGGTCTTCTTCGAGGCGTTACGCGGCGTGTGTCATGATCTGGCGATGCAGGTGGTCAGGGACGGCGAAGGGGCGAGCAAGATCGCCGCGATCGAGGTGGAA
>CALGEF010000264.1 GCA_937881755.1 uncultured Acidobacteriota bacterium | reverse complement strand
GGGCGTCCAGCGAAATCCATTTCACCGCCTGGACCTCATCCGGGTTCAGCGCCGGCGCCGCATCGGTGCGACCGAAATAAAGATGCGGAATCTCATTCTCGATCATGTCATTGTCGAGATAAGCGACATAGCGGCTCTTGAAGCCGAAGGTCAGCGGCACGCGCAGGCCTACTTCCTCTTCGAGGCGGCGCGCGGCGGCGACGCTGGTGGCTTCACCCGGCCGCGGATGGCCGCAGCACGAGTTCGCCCACTTGCCGGCGGAGTGGTACTTGCCGTCCGCGCGCTGCTGGATCAGGCACTCACCGGCAGCGTTGAACACGAAGATCGAGAAGGCGCGGTGTAGCAGGCCGTCCTGATGGATCCGCCATTTGTCGCCGTCGCGGAGCGCCTCATCCGCCTCGTCCACCAGGATCACTTGTTCGAATTCGTCTGTCACGCGGGATGCTCCTCAACGGACAAGCCTAGTGCCGCCCGGCAGGAGGGTCAAATACCGGCGGGTACCTGGAAGAAACTTACTCGACCGTCCAGCCGCGCGGCGTGCGGCGACCCTGCAGGGTGACCGGGGCGTCCTTGACCCGGACAGGGACCGGGGCGGGCTGGCGCACAGCGCAGTAGCGCAGCAGCAGCGCGGCGCCGGCGATCATCAACCCGGCAAAGGCGGTCATCATGGCCACGGCGCTCGCCACGAAGATCAGCAGGGCGCCGATGAGGATCTGTGCAACAAGTCCGAAGCCTGCACGCAGCGAAGCGGGCAAGCCGGGCGAACGGGAAGGAGAAACAGTCTGATCCATTGGTCCTCACGATAGGCCTCCAAGATGGCTGTATCATGGCGGCGCGTCAACGCCGGTGACTGCGACAGGCGTTCACGATCCCGCGTTGACCAAGGAATGGTCAGTCCTGGCGCACAAGCAGGCCGCGCTCAGCCCGGATGCGCGCGTAGGCGGCCGTGATCGCCGCCGCCTTGGTATGGGCGGCGTCCTCGAACTCGCGGGGGGCGCCCATCTGGATGATCCGGTCCGGATGGTGATCCGCCATCAGGCGCCTGTAGGCGGTGCGGATGTCCGGGAAGTCGGCGTCATGGGCAACACCGAGTATATGGTAGGGATCGTCGCGTTCCGGCCCGAGATGGGTGGCGCGGATGCGGCGGAAGGTCGTGCGGTCAAACCCGAAGGCATCCGAGACATTCTGAAGGTAAACAAGTTCTGAATCGGTCACGACGCCGTCGGCGCCGGCGATCTGGAACAGGCCGTCCAGCACGCCTTCGAGCAGGCATGGGCGGTCATGGTAGCGTTTGCCGATCCGGCGGGCATAGGCCTCGTAGCCGCGTACCGTCTGGCGGGCGAGCATGAAGACGCGGCGAACGTTGTCGGCCTCCTCGGGCGGGGCACGGAAGACGCGCGCGAAGGCCATGATTTCCGTGTCACTGACCAGCCCGTCGGCCGCCGCCATCTTGGCACCGAGCCCGACCACGGCGGCGGTGAAGCCCACATCATTCGGGTCCGGCGCGCAGCCGTCCGCCCCGTCGCTGTCGATATCGGGCTCGGGTCCGCTGTCGAAAAGGCGCCGGCCACTGCTCAGAAGGTTCGTCCAGAGGCTCATGGTCATATCCTCTATAGCAGGTTGTCCGCCCGCTTGGACAGCACTCCCCTTTCAAAGACGCGTGACAGGAATGACTGGGCCGCGCGCAACCGATTAAACCTTGTTCATCTTCAAGGCCGTTTTTTATTTCGTATCGTATATTGAATGCGCCGGAAACCGATCCAGGCTATTCTGGAAAAGAGGAAAATTCCATGAACAAGATTCTTGTTACCGCCGCCACGGCGATCCTGATTGCATTGCCGGCCGTCGCCGGAGATTGCGGAACGAAAGCCACCAGGGCGCAGTATACCGAAGGCCACCTGACCAAGGACACCTACCAGAAAGTGACCACCGATATCGCCGAAACGGCTGCCGCCGCCGGAAGCTTCACCACCCTGCTTGCCGCCGCAGAAGCCGCAAGCCTGGTCGACGCGCTAAAAGGTGATGGGCCACTGACCCTGTTCGCGCCCACCGATGCAGCCTTTGCGGCTTTGCCGGCCGGCACCGTTGAATACTTGCTGAAGCCCGAAAACAAGCACCAGCTCGCAGCGATCCTGAAACTGCATGTGATTGCTGGCCAGAAGATACAATCGTCGGACCTCGCCGGTAAGATGCTGACCGCACAAACGCTGAACGGCACGATCGCGATCGACGGCACGGACGGCGTGAAGATCAACGACGCGACCGTGATCACCGCCGACATCAAGGCCTCGAACGGCATCATCCACGTCATCGACAAAGTGCTCCTGCCCGCTTCCTGAGCGACACACCTGCCTGCACGACTGGCCCCGCTGGCAACCAACGGGCGGGGCCAATTCGTTCAGCTGCCGCGCGCCGCCAGCATTGCCTTCAGGGACTGAATCTCGCCCCGCATCTCGAGCAGCAGTTTCATCATCTCGACCCGGTCGGTTTCGGCGTCCTCGAGACCCTCTTCCACATGTTCCAGCTGATCCTCGATCAGCTCGTCGCGGGCGCGAATCTCCTCGATGGCGCCAGCCACCTCGGCCGAGACCGGTGCGTCCTGCAGTCGCTCTTCCATCGCGACCCCGAGATTTTCGATCTGCTCACCCAGCGCCGCCTTCTGTTCAGCGGTCAGCGCTTCGACAATCAGCGCAATGAACAGGTTCAGGATGGCGAAGCTGCCGACGAAGATGAAAACGAGGAAAAAGATCCAGGCATAGGGGTGGCCATCTTCGGTGACCGCGTCGAGGAGGTCCGACCAGCCATCCATCGTCATCAGCTGGAACAGCGTCAGCGCGGAGTCGGGCAAGGTGCCGAACATCTCGTGCACCTGCGCATTGACCGTGTTGCCATAAAGGTTTGTGGCCATCACCGCGCCGACATAGATGACCAGCAGGATCACCGCGAGGATCGCCCCCATGCCGGGGATCGACTTCAGCAGCGCCTCGGTGATCCGCTTCATCATCGGCACGAAGCGCAGGAGGCGCAGCACCCTCAGCACACGGAGCGCCCGAAGCACGGTCAGGGCCGACGCACCCGGGATCAGCGAGACGCCGATGACCAGGAAGTCGAATACGTTCCAGCCTTCCTTGAAGAACTGGAACCGGTAGACGTAGAGCTTGAGTCCGAGCTCAGCGACGAACAGCCAGGTGATGGCGGCGTCGAGAAAATCTAACAGCGACACTATGCCGGGCGACATGGAGTCGCGGTAGGTGAGGACCCCCAGGACAACAGCGTTGAAGATGATCAGCGCCGTGATCGCCGTACGAACCCTGGCAAGCTCGAGGAAGGCTTCGACGGCAGAGTTGCTTGTTTCGTAGTCCAGTGTTGCGCGCGCCATTCGGGCGGTTTCCTTTTCAAGGACAAGGCTGCCGGGCGAGGTTTGCCCTGAGCCGCAGCGCCTGCCAACCCGGCATCTGGCGGTGTCTTACTCGGACGAGGTGGTCGTATCGGAAACGATCAGCCACTGCCCGTCCATCTTGCGCAGGACGAGGGTGTAGAGGCCGTCCGAGCTGCCCTCCGCGGTCGTCACCTTCCAGCTGCCATGGGCGATCGCGGCGTCTTCGGACAGGATGTCGATCTCGTAGTCCGAGGTCGTGAGCTCCCCCATCCCTTCCCGTCCGGGATAGCGCACCTTGTAGCGTGCAAGCGTCGCCGCGTACCCGCGCACGACATTGCCGCCGGACGCAAAGCGCAGCTCCCCGGACGGCCAGTAGCCCTTCATGAAGCCGTCGATGTCACCCTTGTTCCAGGCGTCGTCCTGCGCCTGCAGCAGCGCCGCGATGGTGGCGGCTTCAGCCGCTTCGTCGGGCTCGCTGAGCGCGTCCGGCGGGCTGGCGCAGGCCGAGGCGAACAGGAACACGGCGCCTGCCAGAAACGGACGGATCATGAGCGGAAACTCCTTCGCAAGGGCGTCAACAGCGAGAGACCGGGTCAGGCCGTCGCCTTGGGCGCGTCGCCGACCGCTTCCGGGCTGAGGTCGCCCCCCTCGGGGTCCGGCGGACGGGGGTGCGGGGCCGGCGTGTAGGCGCGAGCCTCCGGAGCTGCTGCGGCGAGATCGGCTTCCTCTGCCTGCCTGGCGCGGCGCTGCTCAGCCCGCGCATTGCGCTCTGCATGCCGGTCATAGCTCATGTTGTAGTATTCCCACGCGGTGTGGGTCAGCGGTCTCGGCGTCAGTTCGAGGCCGTACATCCGCAGGCGTTCGACCAATTCATCGCGAAGATGCATGCCGGGGAATGCGTCGGCCTTGAAGCCATGCGCCTTCATCCAGTCGCGCACATCCCAGCTGCGCACGCGGCCGATCTCGGCCGGCAGGGCGCCGTGGTGGACTTCCCAGAAATACAGGGCAGCAATGCCGTTGATGGCGGCGTCCATCGCATCATCCAGCACATTGCCGGGCGCATTGCCCTGCGCGAGCTGCGCGCGCAGCGAGAGCTTGCGCGCTTCGAGCTCCTGATAGGTGACACCGATCACGGCGATGCCGTTGCGGTTGGCATTGATCAGCGAGGCGTTGACGCCGTCGAGCTGGGGGTGGCGGATCGGCAGCAGGACATCCGGGCCGATGACCGGATTGGCCGCGACCTGCGAGAGTTCGCTGACCATCCGCTGCAGATTGATGCGCAGCTCGTGGCTGACACCGCCGAGAGCCGAAATCCGGCCGGCGCGCGTGTCTTCGCGCATCCGCCAGAGATGCCAGGCGACAAGTGTCATCAGGGCGGTCAGGAGGCCGAGGCCACCTGTCAGGAAGGTGTAGAATTGTGCTTCGCTCATTCTGAGATCCCCCGATGCAGGCCGGAGCAGGCAAAGTATGCGCCAGTTCAGTAACGCAAATGCAAGTCTTAGCTGGCGAGGGCGCGGCCCGCAATCACCTGCAACTTTTCAAGAAATTCCGGATCGCGGGCATCCGGCGCCGTGATCAGTGCGAAATCCAGGCAGGATTCAATGCCTTGGGGAGACGGCGTACGCGGCGTCTCGTTCAGGACTCCCGCCAGATGGACGATCGCGAGGCGGGCGAGTGCGCTGTTGCGGTGCATTACTTCCAGCACGTTGGTGACCGTCACCGCCTCGGTTTCGGCGCGCCAGCAGTCATAGTCGGTCACCATCGCCAGCGTCGCGTAGGGCAGCTCTGCTTCGCGGGCGAGCTTGGCTTCCGGCATGTTGGTCATGCCGATCACATGGCAGCCCCAGCTGCGGTAGAGCCGGGACTCGGCCAGCGACGAGAACTGCGGGCCCTCCATCGCGAGATAGGTGCCGCCATGGTGGACCCTGCCGCCCGCAGCCGAGACGGCGCCGGCTGCAAGACCGGACAGGCGCGCGCAGACCGGCTGCGCCATCGAAACATGCGCAACCATACCGGGGCCGAAGAAGGTTTTCTCGCGCGCAAACGTCCGGTCGATGAACTGGTCGACGGCGACGAAATCACCGGGGGCGTATTGTTCCTGCAGGGAGCCACAGGCCGAGATGGAGAGCACGTCGGTGCAGCCGGCAGCCTTCAGCGCGGCGATATTGGCGCGGTAGGGCACATCGGTTGGCGTCAGCCGGTGCCCCTTCCCGTGGCGCGGCAGGAAGACGAGTTCGACCTTGCCGACCTGCCCGCGCACCAGCGTGTCCGAAGGCGCGCCCCAGGCGGTCTCGACCTGCACTTCGCGCCGGTCCTCCAGCCCGTCGATGGCATACAGCCCCGAGCCGCCGATGATGCCGATAACCCACTTTGTCATGCCAGGTTCCTGAATGAAAACCCCGCCCCTGGACGATGTCCCGGGCGGGGTTGTCAATTCTTGTCTAAGGCGGCCAGAGCCTAATGCTCCACTTTCCGCCAGATGCGCTTGTAGGAGAACCAGAGCAGGATCGTCAGGATGCCGAGATATACCATCGTGGCGAGGCCGACTTCCTTACGGGCCTGCAACTTCGGATCCCCGGCCCAGGCGAGGAAGTGCGAAACGTCGTGTGCCATCTGGTCCACTGTGGCTTGCGTGCCATCGGTATACTCCACGCGGCCATCGGTGAGCTGCGGGCCCATCGCGAGGAAACCGCCCGGCGGGGCATGGCGCGGGTCGCCGAGATAGTTAGGCTTCGTGTCGCCCGCCATGTAGGGGTTATAGTATTGGCCCGTCGGCTGGATCAGATAGGCGGGACCATGGTGCGGCATGTAGTCGCCGAGCTTCTCGAACTTCGCCATGTCGATGACGGTCGCATAGACGGTCTCGCCGTTCTCTTCGGTGATCCGGTCTTCATAAATTTCGAAGTCCGGATAGCCGGTGAGCAGGCTGTAGATATAGGAAGCGCCGCCGACGCGGGCCTTGGTGATGACCGACAGGTCGGGCGGCAGGGCGCCGCCATTGGCGGCGCGGGCGGCCGCGTCGTTCGGGAAGGGCGAGCGGAAACGGTCGGCCGGCGTGGCCGGGCGCAGGTCGAACTCGCCGGCATCGTTCGGCACCGGGCTGACGATTTCGTTCTCGGCGGCGAGCGCCTTCACGAACGGATTGTCGTTCGGGTTCGAAAACTCGGGATCATAGAACGGTCCGCCCTTTTCACCGAGATTGCGGTAGCTCAACAGCTTCATCGAATGGCAGCTGGAACAGACCTGCTTGTAGACCTGGTAACCGCGCTGGACGGAGCCCTTGTCATATTCCCCGGTCGCGCCTTCGAAGGGCCAGCCACCTTCAGGGGCATGTGGGTGCTTGGCGCCGCCCGCGCCATGGGCCAGACCCGCGAATGCGAGGCCTGCAAGGCTGACAGCAAGGATGCGGAAGGTTTTCATCGTCTCTCTCCTCACCTGGCTTATTCAGCCGGAACGGCGGTGCCGGTCTTCGGCTTGTGGGCCTTCAGTACCGATTTGTGGATCGACTCCGGCAGCGGCTTGGTCTTCTCGCTCAGGCCGAGGAAGAATAGCAGCACGAAGTAGCCGAAGTACATGAAGGTCAGGATCAGCGACAGGTGCCGGAACAGGAAGGCCGGTGCCGGCACCGCTTCGAGGCTGGCGCCCGCCGTTGCCGGGAGCGTGGCCATGAAGGCTTCCGCCGCCTCGTAGGCGTCGTCGCCGCCCGCATAGGTAGACGAGGCCACCGCGCCGGCCGCATCGGTATAGGTAACCACGAGGCTCGCCTCGCCCCGCAGCGCCGGGATCACCGCGTCATCCGGGTTGGCCGCGCCGCACCAGCCAAGCAGGAGACAGACCGCCACAAAGCCGAGGAAGAACTGACGGGCCACCGGACGGTAGCGCATCGATTTCACCTTCGACGTGTCGAGCCAGGGCACCACGAAAAGGATGGCGATGGCGGCGAACATGAAGATCACGCCGAGCAGTTTCGCGTCGATCGGGCCGATGTCGAACGTGATGGCGCGCAGGATCGCGTAGAAGGGCAGCATGTACCACTCGGGGACGATGTGCGACGGCGTCACCAGGGGGTTGGCCTCGACATAGTTGTCGGCGTGGCCCAGCACGTTCGGCGCGTAGAACACGAACACCGCGAACATGATCAGGAAGACCGCGATCGCGAAGCCGTCCTTCACCGTGTAGTACGGGTGGAAGGGCACTGTGTCCTTCTCGACATCCTGGACTTCCACGCCGGTCGGGTTGTTGTTGCCCGGAACGTGCAGCGCCCAGATGTGCAGGATCACGACCGCCGCGATCATGAAGGGCAGGAGATAGTGCAGCGAGAAGAAGCGCTGGAGCGTCTGGTTGCCGATCGACGGGCCGCCAAGGATCCAGGTCTGCAGGCTTTCGCCGACGAGCGGGATCGCACCGAACAGGCCGGTGATCACGTTCGCGCCGTGATACGACATCTGGCCCCAGGGCAGCATGTAGCCGAGGAACGCGGTCGCCATCATCAGGAGGTAGATGATGCAGCCGAGGATCCAGAGCACTTCGCGCGGCGCCTTGTAGGACCCGTAGTAAAGGCCTCTGAACATGTGAATGTAGACGG
>CALGEF010000263.1 GCA_937881755.1 uncultured Acidobacteriota bacterium | reverse complement strand
CTCACCGGCCGCGACTCCGGCGATCCGCAGGCGGTCAACGCGCACGATCAGAACTGCCGTTGCGGAAAAGCCTTTGACTTATCGGCGGTTCTGCCCCATGTGCGCCGGGTCTGGGCAGCTTTGATCGCCTTGCAGGGACAGCGTGAGCTGGCGCGGCGGAACATCCGCCCTGTCGCAGGCCCTCCTTACAGACAGCAACTTAGCCCCAGGCGCCCTTCTTCACGCGGGTCGTTAGAACCCTCGCTCCCCAGCGCGACGTGTCGCGCCGGGCGCAAACTATTATTTTGAAAGAACACATGACAACCTTCCAATCCTTCGGCCTCGCGCCGCGCGTTGAATCTGCGCTGACCGCTGCCGGCTACTCCACCCCCACCCCGATCCAGGCCGGCGCCATCCCGCTGATCATGTCCGGCCGCGATGTCATGGGCCTCGCCCAGACCGGCACCGGCAAGACGCTGGCCTTCGCCGCCCCGATCCTCGACAAGCTGTTCCGTAACCAGGGACCGGCCCCGCACAAGGGCGCGCGCGTTCTCGTGCTGGCACCGACCCGCGAACTGGCGGGCCAGATCGCCGCCTCGTTCGAAACCTACGGCGCCGGCCTCGGCCTGCGCATCGCGATGGTTTGCGGCGGCGCCAAGATCGGCCCGCAGATCCGCAAGTTGGAGCGCGGCGTGCACGTGCTGATCGCCACGCCCGGCCGCCTGATCGACCTGATCGAGCAGCGCGCCGTCGGCCTCAAGGATGTTGAAGTCCTCGTGCTCGACGAAGCAGACCAGATGCTGGACCTGGGCTTCATCCACGCGCTCCGCGCCATCGCGAAACACGTTCCGGCGAAACGCCAGACGCTGTTCTTCTCGGCCACCATGCCGAAACTCGTCGAAGGCCTTGCCGCGCAATTCCTGCGTGACCCGGCACAAGTGGCCGTGGCCCCGCCGTCGGCGACGGCCGACAAGGTCGAGCAACGCATCTGCTTCGTTGAACAGGGCGAGAAGCAGGCCCTTCTGGTGGAGACCATCCGCAAGCCGGAAGTGAAGACCGTGCTCGTCTTTACCCGGACGAAACACGGCGCCGATGCCGTCGTGCGCCGTCTCGCGGCGTCGGATATCGACTCGGTCGCCATCCATGGCAACAAGAGCCAGTCGCAACGCGAACGCGCGCTGGAATCCTTCAAGGGCGGCAAGGTGCCCGTCCTCGTCGCAACGGATATCGCGGCACGCGGCATCCACATCGACGGCCTGACCCACGTCATCAACTTCGACCTGCCGGAAGTGCCCGAGCAATACGTCCACCGCATCGGGCGCACCGCGCGCGCCGGCGCAACCGGCGTGGCCATCTCATTCGTCTCCAGAGACGAGCGCGATTACCTGCGCGCCATCGAGAAGCTGGTCGGCAACAAGCTCGCCCCGCGTCCTGCTGGCGAAAAAGAGTCCGATGATCGCGGCTCACGCAAACCCCAGCAGCAGAGCCGGCGCCCGCAGGGCCAGCAACGCAGCAGCGGCAACGGTGAGCGTCGTCCTCAACGGGACGGCGAGCGCCGCGCCTATGACCCTGCCGCACGTCGTGCGCCGGCGGACGGTGAACGCCGCCCTCAGCGTGAAGGCGAACGCACGTCGCAGGGCCATGGTGAGCGCGCGTCCGGCAACGGCGGCCACTTCCAGCGCACCTCTGGCGGCGGCAAACCCGGCGGCAATGGCGGCGGCTCGCGCCGTGGTCCCGGCCAGGGCGGCGGCGGCGGCCGCTCGCGCCGTCCGGAACGTGCCGGCGTCTGAGACCCTCTGAGCCTGAAAAGCACAACCGCCCCGGCCTCACCGCCGGGGCGGTTTTCTTTTGTCCGGAGGCGGACGCAGCGATCGGGCCCGATCACCTGATGTCCGGACAGACTATCCCGGAGGCGCCATGCAAAATCCGGTTGGCAATTTCTCCCTTTGGTTCTAATTGCAAATGACTCTCAAAAAGGTGCGTCAGCGGGCGCGCGCCGCAGGCCAGGCGTGCGGCCCGGCGGGCAGGATCGCACACTTTGCTATCCCGAGCTGGCGGATGCCTGGAGCCTCGCAATGACGATCAATGACCTCCCGGAAGGCGGCACGGCCCACATTCTTTCGATTTCGGCGGCGGCGCCGGAATTGGCTGCCAGGCTGCGCGAGATCGGCTTTTGCGAAGGCGATGAAGTGCAGCTGCTGACCCGCGGCCCGCTGGGAGGGCAGCCGCTGGCGGTACGCCTCAGCCGGCGTGTGATTGCGATGCGCATTGACGAGGCGCAGGCCATCGAGGTTGAGCCGTGAGCGAACTGCGTTTCGCCCTGGTCGGCGCGCCGAACTGCGGCAAGTCCACATTGTTCAACGGCCTGACCGGCGGGCGCGCGAAGACGGCCAACTATGCCGGCGTAGCCGTCGAGCGCCGCCGGGGCCAGTTCACGACGGCCCAGGGTCAGACGATCGAACTGCTCGACCTGCCCGGCATCTACGGGCTGACGACACGCTCGCTTGACGAACGCATCAGCGTCGACCCGATCAT
>CALGEF010000262.1 GCA_937881755.1 uncultured Acidobacteriota bacterium | reverse complement strand
AGAAGGTCTCGACTGCGGCGTTGTCATAGCAGTTACCCTTGCCGCTCATCGACACCTTGAAGCCATGCTCGCGCAGGACCTTCTGATAGTCGTGTGAGCAGTATTGGCTGCCGCGGTCGCTGTGGAAGATACAGCCCCGCGGCGGGGATTGCAGGGCGATGGCCATCTTCAAGGCCCGGATCGCCAGATCGCGTTTCATGCGGTTGCTGACGGCCCAGCCGATCACGCGCCGGGAATGCAGATCAAGGATGACCGCGAGATACAGCCAACCCTCACGGGTCCAGTTGTAGCTGATATCGCCCGCCCATTTCTGATTGGGGCGATCTGCCGTGAAGTCACGCTCCAGCAGGTTCGGCGCGATGTTGAACGTGTGATCGCTGTCAGTGGTCGCTTTGAATTTCCTCGTTCTTTCAACGACAATCCCGTTCTCGCGCATCAATCGTCCGACACGCCGGTGCCCTACATCGACGCCAACCTCCTTGAGTTCTTCGGTCATCCTCGGGCGGCCATAGCTGCCCAGGCTCAACCGCGATGGCTCCTTGATGTGAGCCAGAACCACCATATCCATGTGCTGCCTGCGGCTGGCGGGACGGCTGCGGAAGGCCCGCAGGCCACGGGGGCTGACATTCATCACCTGACACAGCCGATCGACCGGGAAGGCCCCGCGCTGTTCCCCGACGAACCTGAACCTCACGGCTTTTGGCTCGCGAAGAACTGGGTGGCTTTTTTAGGATGTCCCTCTCCTCCTTGAGAATGCGGATCTCGCGCCGAAGCCGTTCGTTCTCGCGCGCCAGCTCGCGGTCCTCGGCCGAGACTACATCCGTGTCCCGATGTGCGTTCACCCACTTGTTCAAGGTCGACAAGCCGACCCCCAGATCATCCGCAACCTGACGCCGCGAAAGCCCGCTGGTCCGTGCAATCCGCACCGCATCCTTGCGAAATTCATCCGTTCTGCCTGTGCCCATGGTTCATCTCCTTTGCTGCACAATACGTGATCAAAGGAGCAGCACCAAACCCTGACAGGTCCACCCTGTTCATCCTTAACCTTCGCCGCACGGCCAAGCGCGCTGGCCGCATCACCGAGCGGCTGGACCAACTGGAGCGTCACGATGCCATTCACCGCCAGATGCTGGACGCAGCCGCGCGCCGCCTTCGCAGCCGCGACAATCTTCTTGACCGCCTGCGAGGGGGTGAGTTCTGACACCCCGCGCCGAACCTGCCCACCTGTGGTGGAGTACAGCCGGGCCGAGCAGGCGCGCGTCGCGGCGGCAGTGACCGCGCTGCCCGAGGCGGCCGTGATTGCTGAATGGCTGGCGGATTATGCTATGCTGCGCGCGCAGGCGCGGGCGTGTCGGTAAGGGCGGAGAGCCGACTGTGACCTTGCGGCATTGCATCTGCAGCATACTGTCAAAGCCGCCGGTCGCCACTCCAACCGTGACCGGCTGCGATTTGCAAAAGGGGCGCCATGGTGGAGTCCAGGAGTGCAACGGGCTGCTCGATCCCCTCGCCGCGAGCTGCTTCAACGGCAGCGCCAGAGCGGCGGGTCGGCTGAACAACCGGCCGATTAGGGCAGACTGAACACTGTTAACGGCGACGCGGGTAAGGTTCACGGGCCCGTTTCGGGTTAATCTCTGTGATCATCAGGGATGGAACATCCAATCAATGGGCGCTCGACTGCAGATTGGATCCAGTTTCCTGCGCAGGAACAAAGAATTGCAACTGCGGGTTGCTTGCATTTCACCGGGGTCCTAGGCCGCGTTGCACCAGACCGGGTTTGTCCAGGCCCGCTTGCCCGCTTTGTCGATTATTGACAGCCGCAGCCAGGGCGACCCCGCCAACTTGCCATAGGGCAACGAGAACCGGGTCTGGCTGTGCCCGTGGACGACCGATGTTCGCGTGCCCTGCCCCTGCAGGACCGCTGTGACGGCGGCGCTGCAGGCGATCTCGACCCCCTCGTCGTGCCAGCGGACGTCATGGATCTCGGGCCCGGTCGAGGAATAGAAGGCGCCTGATTTCAGCGCGGCCAGAAGGTCCTCCGGCGCGTTCCGTTCGGCCCTGACCATGACCCAACCGCCGAAGTGATCCGGCTCGTTGAAATGCGCATCATCCGTGGCGCAGAGCGTGACCCGCCGGCCGGAGTTCAGCAGATGCTCGGCGACATGAAGGCCCGACCCGCGGTCGCAGCCCATGGCACAGCCGTGGTTGTAGATCTCGACTGCGTGGGCCGCATCGAGGGTCGCGGCCTCGTCGGCGGGCAGTTGCGACCATTCGGGGTGGGCCACGGCGACAAAGGCGCCGGCCTCGCGCGCGCGGCGGGCCAGTGCCGGGCCGGTTTCCTGATCCGCGACGGGTACGAAGTCGGATGAGGCGGGCGGCGCGAAATCCGCGGACAACCCAACGGCGAGGATGTGCCATATCTCGCCGTTGCGCATCGCGCCGCTGTGCAATTCCGCCCCAAGGATTGTGGTGAATCCCTCTGTCCGGAACGGCAGGGTGTCGGTGATCGGGTAGCCATAGCGGCCGACGAAGTGGTCGGTGATGGCCAGAAAGTCATAGCCTTCTGCCGCATAGCGGCGGCAGACTTCCTCAGGCGCAAGGACACCGTCCGAGCGATTGGAATGGGTGTGGATGTTGCCCCGCCAGAACCGTCCGGGAGTGCTGAAGGCGGTGTCGATCATCGTTGGAGACTCCTTGGCGGTGCGCCGATCAGGACGCACCGAGGGTTATGAAATCGCGCGCGGCGACGCTGATCTCGACGGCGGAGCCGACCGGCGGGGGCGGCGTGTCAGGCCGATTGAAGGTGTCGAGGGTCAGCGCGGTATCGCCCACCATGGCAGTCAGCCGGATGATCGCCCCCATGAAGTTGACCTGCGCGATCCGCCCGTCGAGGACCGTCTCGCACCCGGCCACGCGGCCCAGATGCGCTGCCTCGGGCCGCAGGGCCAGCCTGACCATTGATCCGGCCTTCCCGCTCATGGGCTGGCCCAGCGTCACCTGCGCGCCACCAAGCGTGACCGTGCCGGTGCCCGGATCGACGACGAGCGCGTCGAAGGCGGTGTGGCTGCCGACGAAACTGGCGACGAAGGGCGTGGCGGGCCGGTTGTAGATCTCGAACGGCGCGCCGATCTGCTCGGCCACGCCGCCGTTCATGACCACGACCCGGTCAGACATCGACAGCGCCTCTTCCTGGTCGTGCGTCACGAAGATCGTGGTGATGCCAAGCTGCTGCTGGATCTGCCGGATCTCCTGCCGCAGCGAGACGCGGATCTTGGCATCAAGCGCCGACAGCGGCTCGTCCAGCAGAAGGACCCGCGGCTTGGGGGCAAGCGCCCGCGCCAGCGCCACGCGCTGCTGCTGCCCGCCCGACAGCTGGAACGGATAGCGCCCGCCAAGGTCGGGCAGGCCGATCAGCCGCAGCATCTCGGCCACGCGGGCGTCGATCTCGGCCCGGGCGACCCCGGTGACCTTGAGGCCGAAGCCCACGTTCTGCGCCACCGTCAGGTTCGGGAACAGCGCATAGGCCTGGAACACCATGCCGATGTTGCGCTGCGTCGTGCGCAGCCCGGTCACGTCGCGCCCGTCGATCTGGATCGACCCGGCCGACGGCATCTCGAACCCGGCGACGAGGCGCAGCACCGTGGTCTTGCCGCAGCCCGACGGACCCAGAAGCGAGATGAACTCGCCCTTTTCAACCGCTAGGTTAAAGTCCCTGACCACACGGGTGGTGCCGAACGACTTCTCGAGGTGGGTGATCGTCAGATAGGCCATCAGCGTTTCGCTCTCGTATGCGGGAACAGCCGGCCAGCCAACTGGATCAGCCCCATGCAGCCCCAGGTTATGGCAAAGGCGATCACGGCCAGCGCCGCGGGTTCGTAGGCCTTGTTGCCGCCGGTCCAGATCATGTACGGGCCGAAGGCCGGACGGTCGAGCAGGGCGGCAAAGACATATTCCCCCAGCACGATGGAGAAGGTCAGGAACGCGCCCGACAGCAGGGCGGTAAACACGTTGGGCAGCATTACCCGGAAGATGATGGTGAACCAGCCCGCGCCCAGGATCTGCGCCGCCTCGGTCAGGGTCTGCACGTCGAGCGTCCGCAGCCCGTTGTCGATGGCCCGATACATGTAGGGCAGCGCCAGCGTCGCATAGCCGAAGGCCAGCAGCACGTTGGTACCCGTCACCGTTCCCGTCATCGGCAGAAAAGACGAGGTGTTGAACATCCGCAAATAGCCGAACGCGATGACAATGACCGGAACGACAAGCGGCAGTAGCGTGATGAACTCGATCACCGGGCGCAGGCGGGGCAGCCTGATCCGCACCCACAGCGCCGTGGGCAGAACCAGGGCCAGGCCAAGCACGATGGTGATCAGCGACATCACCACCGAATAGGCGAAGGTCGCCTGAAACTGCGGATCGGTCAGCACGCTGGTATAGGCATCTAAGCTGTAGGTTCCGCGCCGCTTGCGCAACGAGAATTCGATCATCCCGATCAGCGGCAGGGCGAAGTAGAGGATGCCCATCCCGAACACCGCCCAAGACATCGCACGCCACGCGTTGCGCCGCGGCCTTGCGGTGCGGCCCACGGCGGCGGGAGGCAGAGAGAGCGTCTGTTCGGTCATTTCTGCCAGGTCTCCGCCCGGGTCCGCAGCACGATGTAGATCGAATTGGCGATCGCCGTGATTACGATCATTCCGAAGGCGATGGCATAGCCCAGATTCGGGTCCTGCAGCACATCGCCCCGGATCTGCGCGAACAGTTGCACTGTGATCAGGCTTTGCGACGATCCGGTCAGGGCCTGCGCTGTGGCGATGGCGCCGAAAGAGTTGGCGAAAAGCAGGGCGAAGGTCCCCAGAAGCGAGGGCATCAGAACCGGCAGCGCCACCATCCGCCAGTATTGCAGGCCGGAGGCACCGAGGCTTTCTGCCGCCTCGCGCCATTCGCGCTTCAGCCCTTCCAGCGCCGGGCTGATGATCAGGATCATCAGTGACATCTGGAAATAGAGATAGACAAAGACCAGTCCCCAGAAGCTGATCAGGTTGAACCCCATCGTGTAGATGTTGATCCCGAACCAGTCCTTCAGGATGATCGTCACGAGCCCCAGCCGCCCCAGCGTCGCGATGAAGGCGAAGGCCAGCGGCACCCCAGCAAAATTGGCCGCGACGCCAGAGAAGGTGACCATCGGGGCCCGCACCCAGGCGGGCAGCCCGCCGTGGATCACGGCCGCCGCCACCAGAAAGCCAATCCCCGCGCCAAGGGCGGCTGAAAACAGGCTGACCCGGATCGACAGCCAGAAACTGTCGGCCAGACGCGGTTCGAACAGCTTGGCCAGTGTATCGAGGGTGAAGCCCCCGTCAGGCCCGCGAAACGCTCCAAACACGATGTTAACGGTCGGCAACAGCAGGAAAATCAGCGTAAAGGCCAGAAACGGGATCACGCCAGCCCAGTTGGCCGCCGTCCTCGCGATGTATGCGCCGCGCGCGGTTGCCATCAGGCGCCCCTCTGGTCGTCGTCCGCCAATTTGGATGCCCCGAACCTGTGGTCCGGGGCACCGAGTCGATCAAAGACCAACGGGTCGGGCCTTACTGGACTGCAGCACCGACGACAGCGTCCCACTGGGTGGTGACGACTTCCCGGTGCGCACCCTGCTGTTCCACGGTCGGGAACACAGCGCGGCCGTAGGGTTCCTGGTCGGGCAGACGGTCGAGCAGGTCCTGCGGGATCAGACCGGCCTCGTTCATCGGGACCTGACGGGCGACCGAGCAGTAGCCGCTCAGATAGCCCAGCTGACCTTCGTCGGAGAACAGGTGCTCCATCCACAGCTTGGCGGCATTCGGATGCGGCGCATGGGCAGAGATCGCCTGCACATAGACGCCGGCCAGCGACGCGCCGGCGGGGATGATCACTTCCATCGGCGGGTTGCCCGCGAGGCTGTCGCGCCAAGCCAGCAGGTTGTAGTCCCAGGCCGCGACGATCGGGGTCTGGCCCTGCGCGATGGTGCCCGAGGCGCCGGTCAC
This sequence comes from uncultured Acidobacteriota bacterium, assembly GCA_937881755.1. GTDB lineage: Bacteria > Pseudomonadota > Alphaproteobacteria > Caulobacterales > Hyphomonadaceae > Hyphomonas. Next base: position 922 of record CALGEF010000262.1, on the reverse strand, counting down.
CGGCACGAAGTTGCCAGCGGCGTTGAGTTCGGCAAAGAACTGCAGGCCGAGTTCGGCAGAGGCGGCACCGGGTTCACCGCCGCGGGCCATGCCGGCTGACAGGATCGCCAGGATCGCCTGGTTTGACGAGCGCGGGTCGCCGGTCAGGGCGACGGCGTTGGCGTATTCCGCACCCAGCAGGTCTTCCCAGTCGGTGGGCAGGGTGTCGATGATGTCGGTGTTCACGCCCAGCGCCATCACGCCGTAGTAGGCGCCGTACCACATCCCCTCGGGGTCCTTGATCGCGTCCGGGATCTGGTCCCAGGTGGAGACCTTGTAGGGCTGGATCAGACCTTCGGCGGCGGCGGCGGGGCCGAACGACAGGCCCACGTCCAGAACGTCGGGCGCCTGCGGGCCGGTGTTGCCGATGTTGGCGCGCACGGCCTCAAGCTCGTCCGCGGAGCCCGCGTCGGGGTTCAGCTCGTTCACTTCGAGGAAGGGGTACTTTTCCTTGAACGAGGCGATGATGGCCCCGTAGTTGCACCAGTCGTGCGGCAGGGCGATGGTCGTCAGCATGCCTTCGGCACGGGCGCCTTCGATGATCTCTTCCATCGTCTGGGCCGAGGCGATGCCCGAAGAAAGCATTGCGGTAATGCTGGCCGTTCCGGCCAGCAGTGTCATGAACTTCATCTGGGTCTCCGTCTAAAGGATCCGAGTTGTCCCGGAGGATGGTAACGACACTCTGGTAACGATGCATTAAGACAGTTTCTTGACAGCCTGGCCTCTTGAGTGAAAAGAGCAGCGTCACATCGGGCACCATAGGGTAAGTCCCGTATCGAAGCGGATTTTCCAGCGCAGCCCGCCCGTGGTGGTTTCGCGGCAGCGGGCGACGACGACGGAGGCGGTGAATTCGCCATTGATCGTCAGCACGTCGGTCGCCGGA
>CALGEF010000261.1 GCA_937881755.1 uncultured Acidobacteriota bacterium | reverse complement strand
CTCAATCTGCTTGGCACGCGCGAGCCCGAGATTTATGGCCGGGATACCCTGGAAGATATTCACGCCCGGCTGCGGTTGCAGGCGCAAGGCGCTCCGCTCGTGCTGCGCCAGACCAACTCGGAAGGCGAGCTCGTCACCTGGGTTCAGGAAGCTGGCCGGGAGGCTTCGGTCCTTATCCTGAACGCCGCCGCCTACACCCACACATCCATCGCCCTTCATGACGCCTTGAAATCACTCAAGATTCCGGTCATTGAAGTCCATCTTTCCAATCCCGCGGCGCGCGAAGCCTTCCGGCACGTTAACTATGTTGCACCTGTTGCAACGGCTACGATTGCCGGGCTAGGTGCCTACGGATACGAACTCGCGCTGCGGGCTGCCCTGCGGCTTTCCGGTCAGGGAGGAGCTGAAAAAAAATGAGTACTTCCAAGAACAAGCTGGATACGGGCCTGATCCGCGAACTTGCCGCCATCCTCCGGGAAGGCGACCTGGGCGAGATCGAGATCGAGCATGACGGGCTGAAGCTGCGCGTCTCGCGCCACTCGACGCAGGTCATGCACACTGCTGTCGCCGCTCCGGCCCCGTCCTATGCCCCCGCGCAGGCGGCCCTGCCCGCACCGGCTGGCCCAGGCGCTGTTCCGGTCGCCTCCGGCGCGCCTGACAATGCCGTCAAATCCCCGATGGTCGGCACCGTCTACCTCTCGGCCGATCCCCAGTCGAAGGCGTACATCAACATCGGCGACAAGGTGAAGAAGGGTGACACCCTGATGCTGGTCGAAGCGATGAAGACCTTCAACCCCGTCGAAGCCGACCGTGCCGGCACCGTGAAGGCCATATACGTGCAGAATTCCCAGCCCGTCGAATACGGCGAACCTCTCGTCCTGATCGAGTAGTTCATGGCTGACACCCGCCCGATCCACAAAGTCCTGATCGCCAACCGCGGCGAAATTGCACTACGCATCCACCGTGCGTGCAAGGAAATGGGACTGATGACCGTGGTCGTCCATTCCGAGGCTGACCGCGACGCGATGGCGGTGCGCCTGGCTGACGAAAGCGTCTGCATCGGACCGGCGCCGTCGTCGGAAAGCTACCTCAAGAAATCCCGCATCCTGGCGGCCGCCGAAATCACCGGCGCCGATGCAATCCACCCAGGCTACGGCTTCCTGTCGGAGAACGCCCAGTTTGCCGAAATGGTGGAAGCCCACGGCCTGGCCTTCATCGGCCCGACCGCGGAGCATATCCGCATCATGGGCGACAAGATCGCCGCCAAACGCGCGATGATCGAAGCCGGCGTGCCTTGCGTGCCCGGCTCCGAAGGCGCGCTCGAATCGATCTCGGAAGCCAAGAAGGCCGCGAAAAAAATCGGCTATCCGGTTCTCGTCAAAGCCTCCGCCGGCGGCGGTGGCCGCGGTATGAAACTGGCGATGACCGAGGCCGACCTCGAGAACGCGGTGAAGACCGCCAAGACCGAATCGAAGGCCGCTTTCGGCGACGATGCCGTCTATCTCGAGAAATACCTTCAGGGGCCCCGCCATATCGAGATCCAGGTGATCGCCGATACGCATGGCAACGTGGCGCATCTCTGGGAGCGCGATTGTTCGCTCCAGCGCCGGAACCAGAAAGTCTTCGAGGAAGCGCCCTCGCCCGCCCTCAACCAGATCCAGCGCGAAGAGATCGGCCTGATCTGCGCCCGCGCCATGCAGAAGATCGGTTATCGCGGCGCTGGCACGATCGAGTTCCTCTACGAGGACGGCAAGTTCTACTTCATCGAAATGAATACCCGCCTGCAGGTCGAGCATCCGGTCACCGAGATGATCACCGGCATCGACATCGTCCGTGAACAGATCCGTATCGCCGAAGGCAAGGCGCTCTCTTTCCGGCAGGAAGATGTGATGCTCGTCGGCCATGCCATCGAGTGCCGCATCAATGCCGAGCACCCGGAAACCTTCGTGCCCTCGCCCGGCCTGATCACCGAATTCCACGCCCCCGGCGGTCCGGATGTGCGCCTCGACAGCGCCGCCTATGCCGGCTACCGCATCCCGCCGCACTACGACTCGCTGATCGGCAAGCTGATCGTCCACGGCCGCACGCGGCGCGAATGCCTTATGCGGCTGAAGCGCTCGCTGCAGGAAATGGTCGTCGGCGGTGTCTTCACCACGCTCGACCTCCACCGCCGCCTCGTCGACAATGACGATGTCGTCGCTGGTCACTACAATATCCACTGGCTGGAGAAATTCCTGGCGGATGCGAAAGCGGCCGAAGCGGAAGCTGCCAGCGAGAGCTGACACGTTTACTTCGCACGCGGCGCAAACCATATCTCGCCCATGGCTGCGCGTTTCTCCCCTGAAGACCTGCTGATCTGCTATCGCCGGGGCATGTTCCCGATGGCCGACTCGCGCGATGACCCGAGCCTTTTCCTCGTCGATCCGGAACGGCGCGGCCTGATTCCGCTCGATGCCTTCCACATTCCGAAACGCCTCAGGCGGCGCATCTGCCAGGACCCGTTCCGCGTCACATTCGACACCGCTTTCACCCGGGTCATCGAAGCCTGCGCCGACCCCCAGCCCGAACGGCCGAGCACCTGGATCAACTCCGGCATCGTCAATCTCTACAGCGCGCTCCACCGCCAAGGGCATGCACATTCGGTCGAATGCTGGGACGGCGACAAGCTTGTCGGCGGCCTCTACGGCGTGGCGCTGGGCGGGGCGTTCTTCGGAGAGAGCATGTTCAGCCGCGCCACCGACGCCTCAAAGATTGCGCTGGTGCACCTTGTGGCGCGATTGATCGATCGCGGTTTCGTGCTGCTGGATGCACAATTCTACAATCCGCATCTCAGCCAGTTCGGGCTTATCGAAGTGACGCGTGAAGACTTCCGGGCACGGCTGAAACGCGCGTTGAAAGTAACGGCGGGTTTTCACCCGCCGCGTGATCAGTCGACCGGTTCGGGCTCAGGCGGCGCCTCTTCAATGACCGGCGCAACGTCGGTCTCAGACACACCTGCCGGCGTATCGTCCATCAACGGTTCATCGCCGAGCGGCACGATCACACGCTCCGGCAGCTTCACAGGCGCAGGCGCCGTGCAGCGGATAACCCAGATATCATAGACGGGGTGTTCCAGCGCGCTGAGCCCCGGCGAGGACGCATACATCCAGCCCGAGAACACGACCGGCGTTTCGGAGGCAGCCTCATCGACGGCCGCTTTTTCCAGCTGCTCATCGGCCACCGGGCGCGTGGAAGAAATGCGCAGGAATGCTGCGCTTTCGGGCACTTCTTCCGGCGGCGTCTGGAAACAGGTTTTCAGCTCGATGCTGAGTGAACCGTAGACGACCGGCTGGCCGACCTTCACCACGATGTCCGTCGAGCGGCCGGTGATCTTGTCGAGCGCGCGCAAGGTCGCGCGGTCCTGTTTCGCATAGGTCGCCGCAGACGCGAGGCCGACGAGCGAAAGGCCAACCGCCGCAAAAGCGGCCACACGCAACAGCGATGTCATCATTCGACTCCCAGCGGGGCTTCCAGGTCTTCAGCCAGCGGATCATCCGCCGGCGCGTTTTCTTCCGACGATCCGCTGCCAGACGCAAACGAGGCAAACAGCGTCAGCAGGTCGACACTGCCGCGCGTATACTGGATTTCGCCAGTGCCGTCCTGTGCGATGTTATCCATCCCTGCGCCGGGCTCAAGGGCGATATAGGCGCCGCCGAGCAGGCCGTCGGTGGAGACGCGCGCATCGGTATCATCCGGCAGTACCCATTTGGTATCGAGTGCGAGTGTCACCACGGCTTCAAACCGCTCGGGATCACCGTCGATGGCTTTCACGATGCCAGCCTTCACGCCGGCGATGCGGACATCCGAGCCGCGCGCGAGGCCGGACACGCTGTTGAAGCGCGCCGTCAGGTCATATTGATTGCCACTGGCCGAGGCTTGCCCGCCCCGGGCCAGTGCGAACCAGAGGAACACCGCCGCGACGGCCACAACGGCCGCGCCGATCAGGGTTTCAAACGCCGATTCACGCATCCGGTTTCCAGGCCTCATAGTCGGCATCAGATTTCTGGCGATGGTCGCCTGCGGCCATGCTGCCCTTCGGCCTGGTGGCATAAGGCGTGCCGGTCATGTTCGGCGTATGGTCGATTTCCCATTCGCGCCGGTCGAGCGGCATCTTGGTCGGCGGCGTTTCCAGTGTGTGGTGCAGCCAGCCATGCCAGTCCG
>CALGEF010000260.1 GCA_937881755.1 uncultured Acidobacteriota bacterium | reverse complement strand
CCGCTGATGTACATGGTCGGCGTGCCGCTGGAAGAAGCTTCGAAGTCCGGCGGCCTGATGGGTGTCAAGACGGTGCTTACGGAGTTCGTCGCTTTCATCCAGCTCGCGAACGTGCCCGTAGAAGACATGGACCCCCGCACGCGCATGATCACCGCGCACGCCGTCTGCGGCTTCGCGAACTTCGGCTCGATCGGAATCCTGATCGGCGGCCTCTCGATCATGGAGCCCGATCGGCGCGACGATTTCCTGAAGCTCGCCTGGCACACCCTGCTGGCCGGGACGCTCGCGACCTGCCTCTCGGCGGCCGTGGTCGGCGCCTTGCCATACCAGCTGTTTTCCGGAGTTTAATCACGACCTGTCAGATAGTCTTATCACTCGCCTGCGGAGAACAGCATAGCGGGGCGTCGATTTGTTGGCGACAGGCGGCGCTTTAGTTTCGTGGCGGAAAACCGGTTGTGCCTTTCGTCATCGATGAATTCTTTTTCTGGCTGATCCTCGTCGGCTTCCTCGCCCGGATGGTTGATGGCGCCCTCGGCATGGCCTACGGCTTCATCTCGACCACGGCGATTTTGCTGATGGGCATTCCGCCGGCGCTGGCGAGCGCCAATGTGCATGCGGCGGAAGTGTTCACCACGGCAGCCTCCGGCACCTCCCATGCCATAGCCCGCAAAGTCGACTGGAACGTGTTCCGGCGCCTCGCGCTCTTCGGCTCCGCCGGGCCGTGATCGGCGCCTTCCTGTTCAGTCCCGCCGACACCAGCTTCATCCGCCCCTTTATTGCAGCCTGCCTTCTGCTGATGGCGGTCATCGTCATCTGGAAGGGTCTGCGTCCAGCCGGCAGCGCCCCGAAGAGCGGCCGGGTGCGTATCCTCGGTTTCGCGGGCGGGATGGCTGACGCCATCGGCGGCGGCGGTTGGGGGCCGGTCGTCACGTCAAACCTGATCGCCCGCGGCGGTAAACCCGGTCGGATGGTCGGCACGGTCAACCTGGCGGAGTTCATGGTGACCGTCTCGGCCAGCCTCGCCTTCCTGATCGCACCCGGGCCGACTTTCGGCAAGGCGGCGCCAATTGCCGCATGGGCTGCCCGCCGTGGGCCGCGACACCTCCTTACTGTGATCGTCGGGGTCGCCATCTGCCTTGTCAACGCCTACAACCTGTGGCGGGCGCTCGTCTGATCTGCGCCTCTTCGAGGGAGTGCGCGCGTGTCGTTTCGTAACGGATTGATTGGGGTTGCAGCTGCGGTATTTGCCCCGGCGGGCCTGGCACAGACTGACCCGGTTGACACGGCTCAACTCGCCGACATGCGTCTCATGCCCATCGAAGTCTGGGGCGACCGAAAGGACCGGGACCCCGGCGCGCAGTCGGTCATTGAAGCGGAGCTGATCGCGGATACCGCAGCCGACCGCCCGGCCGAGATCCTCAACCAGGCCCCCGGCGTCAATATCCAGATGAACTCCGGGCAGGAGCATCTGATCGCTATTCGGTCGCCGGTGCTGACTGGCGGGGCCGGGCAGGGAAGTTTTCTCATTCTCGAGAACGGCGTACCTACCCGTTCGCCCGCCTTCGGCAACGTCAACAGCCTGATCGAGCCGCACCTCGAGATCGCCGATGCTATCGAAATCATCCGCGGGCCGGGCAGTGCGAAGTATGGCTCGAACGCCGTGCACGGACTGATCAACGTCATCCTGCCGGATCCGGAATCCGGCCGGTCGCTGCGCACCAGCTATGGCACGCTCGGCCGCTGGCGCGGCGATGCCTCCATCAATCTCGGCGCCGATACACGCTTCAACCTGTCCCTCATGGACGACAAGGGCTGGCGCGACGAGACGGGCGGCGAGCAGCAGAAAATGTCGCTGCTCACCCGGCAATCCTTCGGCGCATGGGACGCCAGCGCCTGGCTCTCCGCCTCCAGCCTCAACCAGGAGACTGCGAGTTTCATTCAGGGCCCCCGCGCCTATGAGGACCGTGATCTCGCCGAAACAAACCCGAAACCCGAAGCCTTCCGCGATGCCTGGTCAGCCCGCGCCGGTCTGCGGCTGGAACGCGGGCTCGGCCCCGGCAAGCTGATCCTGACGCCCAACCTGCACAGCCAGGGCATGGTCTTCTCGCAGCACTTCCTGCCCTATGGCGGCGTCGAGAAGAACGCGCATACCGGCGGCGGCCTGATGGCGCGCTATGATCTGCAGCCCGTCGGCCGCGTCAGCTGGCGCGTCGGCGCCGACACCGATTTTGCATCCGGCTATCTCAAGGAAATCCAGCCGCAGCCAAACGCCAACCCGGCTTTTCCTCGAGGTATTCACTACGACTATCTGGTCGAGACACAGGTCTTTGCCCTGTGGGCCGAAACGGATATGCAGCTCACGGATAATCTGCGCCTCCTCGCCGGCCTGCGCGGCGAGACGCACGATTACAGCTACGACACCCGAGCGCGCGCCGGCATCAACGGCCGCTTCAATGTACCCGCGGACCGCTCGGACGATTTCAGCTTTATTACACCGAAACTCGGCCTCGTCTGGGACCGCGACTGGTATAGTCTCTATGCCAACTATGCCCGCGGCGCCCGGGCGCCGCAGGTCTCCGACCTCTACCGGTTGCAGATCCGCCAGGTCGCCGGTGAAGTTGAAGCGGAAACGCTGGACAGCCTCGAAGCCGGTGTGCGCGCAGATGCCCTGTTCGGGCATCTGGATTTCGACATTGCAGCTTACTGGATGGAGAAGGAAAATTTCTTCTTCCGCGATTCCGATGGCTTGAATGTCGTCGACGGCTCCACCCGCCATATCGGCATCGAGGCCGCCGCCACGCTTCGTATCGATGACCGTCTGAGCCTCGGCGGCAACCTCGCCTGGAGTGACCAGACCTATACCTTCGACCGCCCGGTCGTCGCGGCGCTGGAGCGCATCACCTCCGGCAACACCATCGACACGGCGCCCGAATGGCTCGGCGATGCGCGGATAGATTGGCAGGCCACGGACACGCTTGCGCTGTCGCTCACGCTCGAACATGTAGGCGAGTACTTCACCGACCCCGCCAACACGGTCACCTATCCCGGCCATACCGTTTTCGGCGCCCGCGCCGGCTGGAACATTACCGACATGCTGGAAGCCTCGCTGATCCTCCGTAATTTGACGGATGAAGCCTACGCCGACCGCGCCGACGTCGCTTTCGGCAATGAGCGCTACTTTCCCGGAGAGCCGCTGAACGCGACCTTCGGCCTGACACAAAAATTCTGAGGAGGAAACATATGAAGCTCTATCATAGCCCGACCGCGCCGAACCCTGACCGCGTGATCTATTTCCTGCGCGCCAAGGGCAAGCTGGACGCCGTCGAACTCGAGGAAATCTCGATCATGAAGCAGGAGCACAAGCAGCCGGGCTACCGCGAAGTCTCGCCCTATGCGCAGTTGCCCGCACTGATCCTTGACGATGGCACGAACATCACCGAGAGCCGCGCCATCTGCACCTATTTCGAAGGCATCTTCCCGGAGCAGAACCTGATGGGCACGGACCCGAAGGAAAAAGCCCTGATCGAGATGTGGGACCGGCGCGTCGAGATGATGTTCTTCATCCAGTTCGCCGGCTGGTTCCGCAACGCGCATCCCGCCATGGCGCCGCTCGAAGTGCCGCAAAGCGCCGAAGCCGCCGCCAAGAGCGAAAAGGCCGCGCGCAAGATGGCGGAGCGTTTCAACGAACATCTCGCCAGTAATGCGTTCGTCGCGGCCGACCGGTTCACGATCGCCGACATCACCCTCTACATCACCTGCGGTTTCTGCCGCGTGATGAAGTGGGCGCCGCATAAGGAGCTGCCGAACCTCGGCCGCTGGCACGCGGAGATGACCGCGCGGGGCTTTGCGGGCTAGGCGTTCTTGATGTTCATCCCGCCATCCACCGGGATGTGGGCGCCGTTGAGAAAGCTCGCCGCCGGCAACACCAGCGACAGCGTCATGTTGGCGACTTCTTCCGGAATCCCGTACCGGCGCAGCGGCACGCGGCGCTTGGCATAGATTTCCTTGTGCTCGTCCGGAATGCCCGCGGTGATGCCGGTGGTGATCGGGCCAGGGCAGATACAGTTCACTGTGATGCCCTCGCGGCCAAGGTCTACCGCCAGCCCGCGCGTCAGGCCGATCACGCCATGCTTGGCCGCCACATAGGGCGAGTTGCCCGGCGTCGCGCCGAGACCTTCCGTGGATGCAATATTGACGATCCGTCCCCAGCCATTCCTGCGCATATAGGGCAAAGCCGCGCGGATCGCCCGCTGGTGCGAGGTCAGCATCACGTTGATGCTCGGGCCCCAGCTGTCCTCATAGCTCTCTTCGCCCACCTGCGCCGGAATCGCAAAGCCCGCATTGTTCACAAGAATGTCCAGCCCGCCGAAATGCGCCGCTGCCTCATCCACCACGCGCTTGATCGCCGCGCCGTCGCCGACATCCAGCGCCCAGCCCTTCACGTGCTGGATGCCTGCCGCCCTGATCTCCTCGACGACGATATCGACGTTCGCCTGCTTGAGGTCGGTGACGGCGACATTCGCGCCTTCGCGGGCGAACAGGTGCGCGGTCGCGCGCCCCATGCCGCTGGCGGCGCCGGTGATCAGCGCGGTCTTGCCTTTGATGGAGCGGGAAAGTTCCTGATAGGGGGGGTGGCTCATGGCTGTTTCCTCAGTTTCTTGATGGTGCCGGAAAAATTGAGACAGGGCCGGCCATCGGATGTCACGATGCCGCGCACGAAGACCAGCGACCCGCCGGCGCGCAGGGTCTCGCCGCGCGCTTCAACCAGTTCGCCTTCCTTCGCCCCGTCGAGAAATTCCGACGTGAAGGCGACCGTCAGGCCATAGCTTCCAGCCATCGCTTCATGCGCAATGGCGAACAGGGCGAAATCGGCAAAAGTCATCAGGCAGCCGCCATGGATCACCCCGGCGCCGTTCATGTGCTTGCGCGCGGCCCGGAAGGCTGAAACGCCTTTTCCGTCCTCGACCCTGTAATAGAACGGCCCCGCCGTCTCGTGCTCGAAAGGCTCGTCTTTCCAGGTCGTCCAACCCGCGAATTCGCCCGTCGTCTCGATTGTGGCCGGCATGGCGTCCCCTCTGTTTCCTGGCTGCGGCAACCATACCCTTACGGCCCCCTTCGACAAGCGTGCCGTTGCGGCATAAAGTGAGCCCGAAAAACAAGTCCGGGAGACGAAACGCATGGCCTTTGACGCCGAAACCCGCGCCGCGCTGATTGAACAGGTGCGCCGCTTCGTGACCGAGACCTGCGTGCCCGTCGAGGCCCAGGTCGGCGAGGAAGACGCCGTGCCTCAGCATGTGATCGACGAGATGAAGGCCCTCGGCCTGTTCGGCATTGCCGTACCGGAAGAGTATGGCGGCCTCGACCTAGACATGGAAACCGAATGCCTCGTCGCCTTCGAACTCGGCAAGACGTCCCCGGCCTTCCGCTCGGTCGCCGGGACCAATATCGGCATCGGCAGCCAGGCGCTCATCCTGTTCGGCACGCAGGCCCAGAAATCGAAATGGCTGCCCGGCATCGCCTCCGGCGACCTGATTGCCAGCTTTGCGCTTACCGAGCCCGAAGCCGGCTCCGACGCAGCGGGCCTCAAAACCAAAGCCACCCTCGACGGCGACCACTACATTCTCAACGGCACCAAGCGCTACATCACCAATGCCAACAAGGCCGACCTCTTCACCGTCATGGCACGGACGAATCCGAACGAGCCCGGCGCCAAGGGCGTCTCGGCCTTCATCGTCGAGCGCGGCACGCCGGGCGTCTCGGTTGGCACGCCCGAGAAGAAGATGGGCCAGCAGGGCGCGCATATCTGCGACGTGATCTTCGAGAACGCCCGCGTGCCGGCAGAGAACCTGATCGCCAAAGAAGGCGAAGGCTTCAAGGTCGCGATGAGCGTGCTGGACAAGGGCAGGCTGCATATCTCCGCTGTCGCCACCGGCGTCTCCAAACGCCTGATCCGCGAGATGGTGGATTATGCGCTGGAGCGCAAACAGTTCGGCAAGCCGATCTTCGAACACCAGATGATCCAGTCGATGATCGCCGACAGCCAGGCCGAAACCTACGCCGCCGAATGCATGATCCTCGACGCCGCCCGTCGCCGCGACGCCGGCGAAGATGTCACGATGCTGGCCTCTTCCGCCAAGCTCTTCGCGACCGAAGCCTGCGGCCGCGTCGCCGACCGCGCGGTGCAGGTCTTCGGCGGTGCCGGCTACGTCACCGATTACGGCATCGAACGCTTCTACCGCGATGTCCGCATTTTCCGCCTCTACGAAGGCACCAGCCAGATCCAGCAGATCATCATCGCCCGCGAACTTGCCCGGGCCGCCAAAGCAGGAAACCTCTGATGTTCGACCACGATCCCACAGACCCTCACGAAGTCGGCCTCAACGCAGACCGCCTTGCGGTGATGCCCGCCTACTTCAAGACCAACTATATCGACACCGGCAAGGTGCCGTGCATGGGACTGCTCGTCTCGCGCGGCGGCGAGATCGCTCATGAAAGCTATACCGGCGCCACCGAGATGGGCGGCAAGGAGCCGATCAGTGCCGAGACGATCTTCCGCATCTATTCGATGACGAAGCCGATCACGACGCTCGCGATCATGATGCTGCTCGAGGAGTGCAAGATCCGGCTCGACCATCCGGTCAGCCGCTACATCCCGGAATACAGGAACGCGATGGTATGGGACGGCGGCACAGCGGCCGCGCCGAAGCTACGCAAGCCCGACCGCGAGATGACCGTGCTCGATCTCGTCACCCACACGTCCGGCCTCACCTACGGCTTCCTGTTCCAGGACGAAACCGACGAGATCTACCGCATCAGCAAGTGATGCAGGGTCTTGCAGTCTTGAGCGCTTTGCGG
>CALGEF010000259.1 GCA_937881755.1 uncultured Acidobacteriota bacterium | reverse complement strand
AGAAAAAAGGCCCCATCAGGGACCTCATCTCGGGTTTGCGATGTGCAAGTGGCGGAGCGGATGGGTCTGACATCCAACGCTCTCTATTCTTCCGAACATAGAACTCACCGCGCGGCGGGCGATGTAAGGGCTCGTCTTGAAGCGCTTGAAGGGCGATCATTTTGTCATCCCCCGACGCTAAGCGACAGCCCTACCCCGCTCAAGCAAAGTTCCTCTGACATGACCCGCCAAGCCGCCTCATGTGGTCGAGATCTGCCACCGTCGGACAACACACGGAAATTCGGCCCGGAAGAACCTGGACGCCGGCCTCGCAGGTGTCTCACCAGGGATCGACGCAGCGAAGCGCCGCGGGACCAGCGCGGCGCCACAACCAGGTGCGGGTTCCGGGCTACACGAGACCCCGTAGAAAGCTATGCTTATAGGTAATGAAATCTCTTTTCTCTTTTTCTGCTGCGTTTCATCGGGATCATAGAGAATGATGGCCCGGCACTTCTATTCGGGTGAAAGCCAAATTTTGGGAGGGACACTATGAAACTCGCTTCGATCACACTTTTCGTCGCTGCATTATTGCTGGGTAGCCCAGTCGCGGCACAGACTCTGCGTGCCCATACGACGGACGCGGGTTCGGCGCCCAACACCGTCACCAAGCTTGTTTCGCGGTACGCGGGAACCGAGGGAATCGATATCCAGGTCTCGGAAGGTCAGGTGATGACCCGGTCGATGTTCACCGTGGCGAATGGCGGCGCCGAAATCATTTCGGCGATCATCGGCCAATACGCCCGCCTGGCCACCGGGACCGGCCCCTTCGCGGACATGAGCACCGAGGCACAGGCGGCGGCGACACGTTTGCGGTCGGTGTTTTCGTTCCCGGTTGGTGCGACGCATATCCTGACCTGGGACGGCAACGGGATCGAATCCTTGGACGACATCGCCGGGCACCGGGTCTACACCGGGCCGGGCGGCGGCGGCGCGTCGGTCGACAACGAGGAACTGATCGAGATCCTGACCGGACTGCATGCCGGAACCGACTACGAGGCGGTGCGGATGCCCTGGGGCGAAGGGATGCAGGCAATGCGCGACGGGCAGGTGGACGTGATGTTCCGCATCGCCCCGGTCGGCGCCGCGATCATCCAGGAATTCGGATTGTCGCGTCCGATCAGGCTCCTGGGCTTCGACGAAGAGGATGTCGGGACCGCGGCCTTCGAAGCCTACATGTCGGTGCCCGGGCGCACCTTCATCGAATTGCCGCCCGGCACCTACGAGGGGCAGGTCAACCAGACGTCGCTGGAACTCGCCGGCTTTTCCGCGGCCATCGCCGTCAACGCCGACGTCGACGAGGACACGGTCTATCGGCTCACCCGGTCATTCTGGTCGAACCTTGCCGAAATCCAGGCGGCGGCAACCTTCATGCGCGCCGTGACGCTGGAGCATCCCTTCACCGCGCTGAACATGCCGCTGCATCCGGGCGCGATCCGCTACTACGAGGAGGTTGGCGTCGCCATTCCCGACGCGTTGCGCCCCTAATCCAGCAAGTGTGGGGCCCGGCGCCGCTCTGCGGAGCCCCTTGCATCCGGACTGCCGTGCCAGCACGGGGTTGCCCCATACAGGACTCGCCAGATGACCCTATACCCATCTCTGAAACGTCTTTCGCTGATCTTCGGTTTCGGCATGGCCCTCGTGGGGGTGCTGAATGCTTTTCCCAGCATCTTCGGCTTGCCGACGCCCGGGCCTTACCCCGCGATCGTCCTGCGTCCGGCGATCTTCTTTGCCTGCGTGCTGGTCTTCGTGCTCAACAGCCCGTTCGGCGAGGTGCTGGGCAAGCGTTTCGGCCCGATCGGCACGCTGGCGGGTTTCGTCGCCGACGGGGCGGTCGTCACGATCATGGCGTTGGCCAGCTGGCGGTTCTACGTGGTGATGACGATCCTCGACTCGCGGCTCTATTTCTTCAGCGCCTTTGACGCCTGGCTCGCGGTCGGCGCGGCCTTCTGTGTGGTCTACCTGTGCTGGCGCGCCTGGGGCACACCGCTGGCGCTGGTGGCGTTGGCGCTTCTTCTGTATTTCTTCACTTCGGATTACTGGCCCGGGTTCTTCAACCGGGTGCCGCCGGACTTTGTCGAAGGGGCGAGCACCACCTTCTGGTACGGGCTCGGCGCCGGCATCCTGGGCAGCATCACCGCGACCATGATCCTGACGGTCTTCGTGTTCATCGTCTTCGGCCAGGTGCTGGAGGGGACCGGCGCCGGCATGTCGCTGATCCGCGTCTCGTTCCGGCTGACCCGGCGCTTCCGGGGCGGGCCAGCGCATGCCGCCATCGTTGCCTCGGGCCTGTTTGGCACCATGTCGGGCAATGCCGTGGCCAACGTCGTCGGCACCGGCGTGCTGACCATCCCGATGATGAAACGCAACGGCTTTCCGGCTCATTTCGCCGGTGCCGTCGAGGCCACGGCTTCGAGCGCCGGCCAGATCATGCCCCCGGTGATGGGGGCGGCGGCGCTGGTGCTGGCGGATTTCGTCGGCGTCTCGTATTTGACCGTGATCACCGCGGCGCTGGTGCCGGCGCTGCTATATTACTTCAGCCTGTTTGCCGCCGTGGTCTTCGAGGCGCGCAAGCTGAACATTGGCCGCTCGCCCGAGATGGATGCCGAAATGCGCATGCAGGCGCAGGACCTGCTGAACCTGGTGATGGTCTTCGTGCCGGTGGCGGTGATGGTTGTCTGCCTGAAGGTCGGCTTCTCGGCCGCCGGCGGGGGGATCTTCGCGCTTGCCTCCAGCGTGTTGCTCAGTTTCGTTAGCCCCGACGTGCGGCGCAACCCGATGGTGCTGCTTCAGGCCTTTGGCGCGGGCGGCGTGGCTTTCGCCAACATCATGATGGCTGTCGGGGTAATCGGCATTGTTGTCAGTGTGCTGGGCGCGACTGGCTTGCCCACCGATTTCGCCAACCTTGTCAGCCAATATACCGGAGGGGCGCTGTTCTGGACGCTGTTGGCGGCCATGGCTGCGTCGCTAGTGCTGGGCATGGGCATGCCGACGCTGCCCGCGTATCTGACCATCGCGCTGATCCTTGGGCCCACGCTGCGCCACTTCGGGCTGAGCGAACTGTCGCTGCACCTGTTCGTGCTCTACTACGGTGTCGCGTCCTCGATCACGCCGCCGGTGGCGCTGACCGCCTATGCCGCCGCCTCGATCGCCGGTTCGCCGCCGCTGAAGACCTCGATCTGGGCGTACAAGGTCGGTCTGGTGAAGTTCATCATTCCCTTCGTCTTCGTCTACAACCCGGTGTTGCTGTTGGTTGACGAAGGGGGCTTCAACATGGTCAGCCTGATCGACATCCTGTTGCGAACGATGCTGGCGATCTTCCTGATCTCCTCGGCGCTGACCGGTTTCGACCAGCGTCGCCTGCACGCGGTCGAGATTGCCTTGCGTCTTGCCGCCGCCATAACCGTTCTGTGGACCGATCCCCTGGTGCACTGGCCCGGCGTGGCGGTCGGGTTGGCGCTCTTCGCTGTGCACTGGGCCTCTGTCCGGCGCGCGCAAGGGGTCTGATCGGGGGATGCTGACGCTGCACCACATAGGGATCACCACCCGCAACCTCAGACGGCTGGAGGCGTTCTATCGTGATCATTTCGGCGCCCAGGTAGTTCGGCGCGGCGGCTGGCCGGGCGGGCAACAGGGGTTCGACCAGTGCATGGGCCTGCACGACAGCGCGGTGCGGATCGTGCTGCTGCGCTGCGGCGCCGCGCATCTGGAACTGTTCGAATTCACCCGGCCGCAGACGCTGCCCGCGGCCGAGGCGTCGGTGGCGCGGGAAGGGCTGACGCATCTCGCCTTCCAGGTCAGCGATTGCCGGGCCGAATACGCCCGGCTGTCGGCGGCCGGCATGCGATTCAACGCGCCGCCGCTGCTGACCCCTGTCGGCGCCTGGTTCACCTATGGCCATGACCCTGACGGCAATATCGTCGAGCTGATCCAGCCGCCGCCGGGCGACTGATGCGCGGCAGGCGGCCGGTCAGAACACGATCGTGCGCAGGTCGTGGCCGATGGTCAGCGGACCATCCCAGGTGGTACGCACCAGCGCCTCGAAATCCGCGGGGCCGGTCTGCGGGTCGTCGCTGGGAGTGAAATGCTGCACCACCAGACGCTTGACGCCTGCCGCGCTGGCGATCCGGCCGACATCGTCGCCGAAGGTGTGGCCGGCGATCATGTGCTCCATCAGATTCGGCTTGATGGCGCTGAGGCGGGCGCACATGCGCTCGGTCCCGGCGCGGTGCATGACCTCGTGAACCAGGATGTCGGCCCCCCTGGCGAAATCGGCCAGCGGCGGGAAATAGCGGGTGTCGGCCGAGAACACCACGGTCTTCGACTCGGTTTCGAATTTCAGCGCGTAGCAATCGGTCACCGGCGGGTGCGGCACGCGCAGCGCCGTGACCCGCACCCTGTCGTCCTGCATCACCAGCCCTTCGGCGAACTCGAGACAGGGGAACATGCCCCGCGGATCGGCCTGGCCTTCGTCGGCCATGCGGATGCCGACGTCATAGGCCATCGCCTGAAAGAACAGGTCAACCGTGCGGGCCAGCGGCGGCGGTCCGAAGATCGGGATCTCGCGGCGTGGCGACGAGGTCCAGATCGTGTGCAACAGCGGTCCCAGTTCAAGGACATGGTCGGAATGATGGTGGGTGATGAGGATGGTATGCGCCTCGGCCAGCGTGAAGCCGGCCTCGACGAACTGCCGCGTCACGCCCAGCCCGGCATCGACGATATAGGGCCGCCCGCCTAGCTGAAGCACCGACGACGAGGGCCAGGACGAGCCTTTCGACAGACGCGGCCCTCCCTTGGTGCCCAGCAGGATCAAACGGTCATCGGTCATGGTTCTTCATTCTCCCTTGCGTGGCGTCGTGGTCGCGGCGAGCGCCAGGGGTCGGGACGTCGCGATTGACTCCCCGAAGCCGGCCAGCGGTTCGCCGGGCGTGCGGCCTCAGGCCTGGTCCGGCTCGCGATAGTCCAGCGGTGTCGCTTGCCAGCCTTCCCAACGCCGCTGCCAGTAGAGATTGTGCAGCGCCGTCGTCACCGGGCCGACCCCGCCGGCCAGCCGCTGCCCATCGACCGCCGCGACCGGCAGGATGCCGCCGGCGCTTGAGGTCAGGAAGGCCTCGTCGGCCTGCTTGAGCATG
This sequence comes from uncultured Acidobacteriota bacterium, assembly GCA_937881755.1. Classification (GTDB taxonomy): domain Bacteria; phylum Pseudomonadota; class Alphaproteobacteria; order Caulobacterales; family Hyphomonadaceae; genus Hyphomonas. The sequence continues at coordinate 4,682 of CALGEF010000259.1, read as the reverse complement.
TCGACGGTCACTTGCGTGCTTTCGACCTTCAGGCCGAGGCCGGCGCACAGCGTCAGCGCCGTTTTCCGGGTGATGCCCTCGAGGCAGCCAAGATCGGGCGTCAGGACCCGCCCGTCCTTGACGATGAAGACATTCGAGCCCGGCGATTCCGTGAGCGCGTCGTGACCGTCGGTCAGGACGCTCCAGTTGGCGCCGTTTTCGCCCGCCTCGAACAGCGACATCGCCAGGTCTAGCGAGCAGAAGTTCTTGGCCCGCGGGTCCACCGCGTCCGGCGGGATGCGAATGTGGTCGCGCGAAACCCACAGGTTGATGCCCGCCTCGCGGTCGGCCGCCCCCTTGATGAAGACATAGGGAATCACGAAGCCGTAAAACCGGTTCTCGAAGCGGTCGGGATACAGCCGGTCAGAGGCCAGCGCCGGGTTCGGTCCGCGCGTCACGCACCACCAGACATAGGCGTCCTTCAATCCCGTCGCCCGCACCATGTCGGTCAGCGCCTGCGTCTCGGCGTCGCGGCTGCCCAGCGGGTTGGTCAGTTGCATCCGCGCACAGGACCGCGCAAAGCGCTCTTGATGGGCCGCGAGGGCAAAGAACTGCCCGCGGCTGACGGTGACCACGTCATAGACCGCGTCCGCGCGCATGAAGCCGAGGTCAGTCACCGGCACCCGGGTCTGCGCCAGCGGCACCACGCGCCCGTCGAGATGACCGGCGCCAGCTACGAATTCGGGCGCATGCGCTGCGCGGCGGTGGTTGGGGTGGTTGGCGACGATTTCTTCAACCGGCGTGAGCATCGGTAACCTCCTCTGAACTGTCGACCTCGAGCGCATCGCCTTCGGTCCAGACCACACCCGCGCTGGCGGGATAGAGGTCGGAGACTCGGACGGCGCTGAACGCCTCCCATTGCACGAGCTCGTTCAAATCGCGGATTTCGGCGTCGAACAGGATGTTGTGGATATCGTCGCGGTCGTATTCCAGAATTCGCGCGTATGAAGCGAGTTCGTTGACGAAACGGATGGAGCGATCGTCCTCGTCCATGCCGATCCCCTCGATGCCATGCGGCATGCAGATGGAATGCACGATCAACGCGGTATTCGACGCTTCCAGCCGGTGCGCGTCGCCCATCGCCCAAGTGCGCTCGATCACGTCCGCATCAGTCAGCGCCGAGGCCCAGACCTGTTCGACCGTCATGGCCGCCGGATCGACCCGGTACTCGACCCCGCGCGAGAAGGATTTCTCGAACGGCAGGCGCGGCTGGCCGGGGCGGGCCTGATAGATGCCGTTGTCAAACATCACGATGGTGCCTTCCGAGGTCACCCGCGGGTTGTGACCGTGCCAGGGCCAGCGGAAATTCGCGCCGACCGGGGTCAGCAGCTTTGCCGCCAGGTCGGGCCGCCAGTTGCTGTGATCGCCCAGGATCCAGCGGATCTCGCCGCTGGCGCGGTCGACGCCGACCACCGCGTCCTGCAAGCGCAGCGACACGATCACCTGATCGTTGGCCGCGTCGTAGCTGACGCCGTTGCAATGCGTCCAGTCGCCATGGTTGGGAAAGCCACGCACGTGCCAATAGGCGTCGAGCGCGTCATAGCCGATGCGCTGGGTATCGAGATGGTCGAAGCTGTCCCAGCTCCAGACGATCTCGCCGCTGGGCGTGAACTCGACGATCTTGTCACCGACGACGTGGCGATCGGCCCGGCAGGTATCGGGCTCGTGCACCGAGGCCGGCCAATCCTTGACCAGCCGCGAATGGCCGGAAACGGCAAGGAAATTCCCGTTCGGCATCTGGTGCGGCTGATGATGCAGGCTTTGCACGTCGACCGGGATGGCGCCGTCCATCGCTCCCTGCGGGCGGCGCGCGGCGTAAAACGCGCGCACCGTCTCGCCCTGAAGATCGATCTCGCGCGAGCAGAACTCGGTGTCGTGCACGAACAGGTTGCCCGAGGCCAGCCGGTGCAGGCCGGCGGGCCGGTTCGGCATCCGGCGCATCCAGCGAATGCGGGCCAGATGGTCGATGGCGATCAAGAGCCCCCAGCTCGTGGTGAAGCGCCGCTGCGCCGGGCTAAGATCGCCAACCCGGCCATGCACGCGACGGCGGATGGACAGGAAGGTAAAGCGCCCGGCCATCCGCTCGGGCGTGGCGTGGTGCAGCCTTATTGGGGGCCGTTCCAGCGGGTTGGCGGGGGCATCGACAGGCGTGAAATGTAGCGGTTCGCCCCAGGTGCGGACGCCGCCATGGCCGAGGATCTGCACGGTGATCGTCGCGGTCAGGTCGGGCAAGAACCCGAGCAGCAGCAAGGGGCTGTCCGAGGCCGGAAAATCGAGGGTCCATTGCGCCTCGCCCTGGGCGATCCGCACGCGGACCCGGCGGGCGCCATAAGCGCGCACCTTCAGCCAGGCGCAGAGCGGCACTTCGGCGGCGGCGGGCGACACCGCGGGCGCGGCGAGAAACGACAGGTCGGCCATCACGGGGTCTCCGGTGCGGTGTCGGGCGCGCGGCCGGTGGCGCGGGCCAGAATTGCGGCGGCCGGGGCGATCGGCGTGTCCCCGGCAAAGGCGACGAAATGGTCCGGGCGAATCAGGATGAGGCGGGCCTGCCAGCGTGCCGTGCTGTCGCACAAAGGTGTCTCGATGATCGTCAGGGGTACGCCCTGTGCCGCGGCGGCGGCGGTGAAGTCCGCCACCGCGGCCGGATTGCCGCCCAGGCTGATCAGCGTGAAGCCGTCCGAGAGCCGGTCAAAGACGCTTTCGCCATCGGCCAGGGCGACCGGCGACAGGTGGTGCCCGGCGCGGGCGCGATGCCGGTGCTCGCCCACCGCCCCGGACCGGCCCTCGCCGCCCCAGACGACGGGCGAGCCCGCGTAATTGGGCAGAAAGCGGCTGACCTCGGGATCGCCGCCGGCGGCGCGGGCGTTCCAGGCGGCTTCGAATTCGGCGCGGTCACGCGCGGGGTCGTGGGCGGCGGTGAAGGCGCGGTCGTCCTCGATCATGCGGGCGATGAAATGGTCGCGCGTGTCGGCAAAGACCGAGTGGCGTTCGGCGCCATAGCTGTCCAGTAGCGCGCCGCTGCCCCAGCCCTGAACTTCGGCGGCCAGCTTCCAGGCCAGGTTGCGCGCGTCCTCGAACCCGGTGTTGATGCCAAAACCGCCATAGGGCGGGTGAACATGCGCTGCATCCCCGGCGATGAAGACCCGTCCGGCGCGATAGCGGTCGGCCAGCGCAAAGCGCAGGTTCCAGAACCCGATGTAGTGAAATTCCTTGGCGAAGGGCTGCCCGACCACGCGTTCTAGCAAAGCGTCGAAGGCCGCCTGATCCTCGCCGGCGGAATCGGGCACGGGGGCGTGGAAGAACCAGGTCCCCTCGGCATCCACCCGGCCGAAGAACTGCCAGTAGCCTTCCAGCGCCGGGTTCATCACGTTCAGGAACGCCTTGGCGCCCCTTTCGGGACCCAGCAGGCGGTCGAATTCGGGCGAGCGAAAGACGATCAGGGCCATGCGCTTGCCGCGGTCGTCCTCGGTCTGGGTGATCCCGGCGAAGCCGCGCACCTGCGAGCCCGCGCCATCGCAGCCGACCACCCAGGGCGCCGAGAGGCGCTCGGTTGCGTCACTGGCGGTCTGCCGGATCTCGACCTCGACGCGATCGGCGGCTTGCGTCAGCCCGGTCACCGTCCAGCCAAGGCGGATGTCGACCCCCGGCACCTGCGCCGCGCGCTCGCGCAGCACGCGCTCGGTGTCGTATTGCGGCAGGCGTTCGTTGTCGGCGCCGTAAAAAGCGCGCACATTGCTGCGATTGAGCCAGTCGTGGGCGTATTCGCCCAGCAGCGTGCCATAGACCACGGCGCCCGAATTGCCGAAGGAATCCGGGATCGGCGAGGCCGCGCGGATCTGTCGCGACACGCCCCAGCGGCGAAAATGCTCGCCGGTGCGCTGGGTCATGTTCTGACCCTTGGGAATGTTCTGCAAACGTGTGTGTCGTTCGATCACCAGGCAGCTCAGACCGCGCTGTCCCAGATCGATGGCCAAGCCTACGCCGACCGGGCCCCCGCCACAGACAATCACATCACATCCAGACATGCGCTCCCCCCGGTTGGTCTGCAGGCCGCCATCACGACGGGGGAATGCTAGGCAAGACCAAAGGAGAGACCAAGCCGGGTTGCGTTTAACCCTCCTATCAGATCTGCTTATGCCTCGTTCGCACTTGCCGGCATCCGCCAGCCCAGCTCGCCCTCGGCGATCGCCTGGTCGACGACCTCGATCACCCCGGCGCGAACCACTGCTTCGGCCTTGCTCATGCGTTCGACGCGCGGGCCGGCAAGATGGATGCAGCGCACCAGCGTCGGCAGGTCGATCCGGCGAACAGCGCAGGTGCCGTCAGCCAGTTCGTCGGCGTAGATCGCGGTAGGGGTGAGCGTGATCTTCTGTTGCTGCATGACAAAGACACGGCGCAGGAACATGGACTGGATCTCGATGCCGTCCTGCAATTCCAGACCGCGCTCGACCAGCGCAAGCTCAACCTTCTGCCAGGATGCAGGATTGCGGCGGTCGTAGACCAGCGGCAGCGTGACCAGAACCTCCAGGGGCACCGGGTCGGGCAGCGCGCGCATCAGATCGGCGCGGCCAACCAGTGAGAATTCCTCAAGGAAAAGCGGAATCGTCTCGCTATCACAGGTGTCAAGCTCATGATCGGTGAAG
>CALGEF010000258.1 GCA_937881755.1 uncultured Acidobacteriota bacterium | reverse complement strand
GATTCGAAATCGACATTGGCTGCCCAGACGCCGGCGTAGAAGATGCCATTTGCGTAGTCGAAGCCGCCCGAGATGGCAGGGTCGCCATTGGACTGCGAGATGCCGCGCCAGGTATAATCCGTCGATAGCGCAACATTGCCTGAGAATTCGCCTTCAGCGGCGGCGGTACCGGTGGCTGCGGTTGCCAGGGCAAGAGCAAGCATGCTGGCACGTGAAAAGGTATTTTTCATTAGGAGGAAACCTCACTTCTTTCATCACGCTCCTGATCGAGCGCCGAGGAAGAAGTTGCCGCCCAGGGGTTCAAAACTCGATGGACAACCTAGCGTAAGGTCCGCGCGGGCGGGCTCTGCGCCGGGCTTTTGGGCAGGTAAACAGGCGCTTGCCTGCCCTTTGTGCGATGCAGCGAATCCGCACTTGTGTGGCGGATTCGCAACAGATTCAGGCCCTAACGCGCCACGAGCGGTGCATATCCGAGGTGCATGCCCGCATCGACCAGCAGGGTCTCGCCCGTCACGTGCCGGGAGGCATCGGTGAGGAAGAAGACTGCCGAGTCGGCGATGTCGTCCGGCCCGCTGGCAACGTGCAGCGGAACCGAGGCGGCGACGCCGGCTTCCATTTTGGTGTATTGCTCTGCGCTCATCTCGTCCTTGAACCAGCGCGTGCCGATGAAGCCCGGACAGACGGCGTTGACGCGGATGGCCGGCGCGAGGGCGCGAGCGAGGCTGAGCGTCATGGTGTTGAGCGCGCCCTTTGTGGCCGCATAGGCGACCGACGACCCGATGCCGGTGACACCGGCAATGGAGGAGACATTGAGCACCGCCGAGGCCCGCCCGGTCTGCCTGTGCGCTTCGACGAGCAGGGGTTTCACCTTCTGCATCATCAGGAAGGGGCCCGCGACGTTCACCGCGTAGGTGTGCAGGAAGTCTTCCCTTGTCAGCGCATCGAGATCCGAATGGTCGCGCGCATGTTTGGTGATGCCTGCATTGTTGACGAGGATATCGAGACGGCCAGCCTGCGCCGCCGCTTCGGCGAGTTTCGCGCAGCCTTCATCGGTCGAGACGTCTGCCAGCACGAGTCGCGCCTGCGCGCCGGCCTTCTGGCAATCGGCAACGGTCGCTTCTCCGTCCGCAACCGACTTGGTGCAATTGATGATGACGCTGGCGCCGCGCTCGGCAAGGCGAAGCGCGATCGAGCGGCCGAGACCAGTGGCCGATCCGGTGACGAGGGCGCTGCGGCCTTCGAGGTCCTTGGGCTGGTTCATGTTTCTACTCCCGGGTTATCTTCCAACACTGGTTTCCCTCGTATCCCGCAGTATCCTGCCGTGTCCACTGCAGCGCTCGCGATAGGCGAGTGAGCCCCCCGCTTGTAAGCAACCGGCGGCACCGCAAGAAAGTGTCAACGCAGCTTTACGGAGTCCCCCTTTGGCCGGATTGTTTCGCATTGTATATGTGAGCACAGCCCAGCCCGGGCTCACCGACAGCGATATCGAATCGCTGCTCAACGCCGCGCAATCAAACAATGATGAGCGTTTCATCACGGGGTATCTCGTGCACAACGGCCCGAACTTCATGCAGTTGATCGAGGGCCCGTTCAACGAAGTCGACGAAGTGTATGGCCGCATCCTGCGTGACCGGCGCCATTCGGGCATCGTCCGCATTCAGGCAGAATGGGCTGATCACCGCGTATTTCCGAACTGGTCGATGAATTATTTCCGCGTCGACCGGCACGGTTCGGTGGGGTCCATGATCTCGCGCGGCGCCGACTCGGTCGACAGCCTGATGGAAGCTGGCGTGCCGCGCGACGTGTTGCACCTGTTTTCCAAATTCATACAGCAGACGGAGTATCCCGAGCCGCGCTCAGACCGCGCCGCCCCCTCCGGAAGAGCCCGGCCAGACCAGCAGCAGGAACCACAAGCGTAAGCCCGGCGACGAGCAGGCTGACCGGGTCGGCGCCGAAGGTCTCGCAGTATTGCGTATAGCCCTGTATACCGACGAACACGAGCGCGCTGGCAGACAGGAAACTGCCGCGGCGCGTTAGCAGCGCGAGAGCTGCCCAGCCGATCGAGAACGGCCATTCTGGAACAGTCAGCGCGGTTTTCTGCCGGGCTTCGCAGGCCGCGTAGTCCTCGTGGCGGCTGGCGTTCCGAGCGCGGTCACCCAGGATGTCGCCCCAGAGCGGGCCGACCCAGAAGGCGAAGTGGACGAGCACCATCGCCGTGCGGGCTGCAACCGTGAGCAGCATCTGCCAGGCCTCGCCCGCGCCGCGGCGCGCGGCGCAGAAGGCTGCGGCGAGCGCGCCGAAGACACCGATCGTGATCAGCGGTTCCTCGACGAACAGGGCGCAGGAGGCGTGCCATTAGCTGGCGCCCGTGCCGAACACTGCGCCGAGGGCGAAAACCCCGAGGGCGGCAAGGAGCGCCGAGCGGAGCCGGCCTGCGCCGGGGGATTTCCCGCACAGCGCGCATCGCGCGGCATCTCCGGCGGGTATGTTTCTCACTTTGTATCGCTTCGGGATCCTTCTTCCCCGGCCGGATGCAGATCCTGCCGGATGTGCTGCGAAATTCGGCCTTTCCCCTCGTGGCGGCGTTCGCGCCGCTGCTGATGCTGTACTGGCTGATCCGGGTGCTTGTGGGCTGGCGGCGGCGGAAGACGGCGCCCGCGTGAGGCGGTTCGCGTTGCGGGCGAACGAGACCTCTTGCCGTTCCGGTAAGCATGGACAAGGCGCGGTACGCGGCTTAACTGCGACACGGTTTTCACGGCTTCCAGGGCTCGGGCGAATGTTCAAAAAGATATTGATTGCCAACCGCGGCGAGATCGCCGTCCGCGTCATCAGGACGTGCCGCAAGATGGGCATCAAGACGGTGGTGGTTTATTCCGACGCCGATGCCGGCTCGATGGCGGTCGAGATGGCGGATGAGAGCGTGCATATCGGCGGATCGCCCGCCGCGCAGTCCTATCTTGTGGCCGACAAGATCATCGCCGCCGTGCGCCAGACCGGCGCCGAGGCGATCCACCCGGGCTTCGGCTTCCTATCCGAGAACGCGGCCTTCGCCAAACGCCTCGAGGAAGAAGGCATCGGCTGGATCGGCCCGAACGCCTTCGCGATCGATTCAATGGGCGACAAGATTTCCTCGAAGAAGCTGGCCGCCGAGGCGGGCGTCTCGACGGTGCCCGGCCATATGGGCCTGATCGAGGACACCAGGGAAGCCATCAAGATCTCGAAACAGATCGGCTATCCGGTGATGATCAAGGCGTCCGCCGGCGGCGGCGGCAAGGGCATCCGGGTCGCAGCGAATGACAAGGAAGTCGAAGAAGGCTTCCCGGCGGTGAAGGCCGAGGCGAAGGCCTCGTTCGGCGATGACCGCGTGTTCATCGAGAAGTTCATTCTCGAGCCGCGCCACATCGAAATCCAGGTGCTGGGCGACAAGCATGGCAACTGCCTGTGGCTGAATGAGCGCGAATGCTCGATCCAGCGCCGCAACCAGAAGGTCATCGAGGAGGCGCCCTCGCCGCTGCTCGATCCCGAGACGCGCAAGAAGATGGGCGAACAGGCCGTCGCCCTCGCCAGGGCCGTCAATTATGACAGCGCCGGCACGGTGGAATTCGTCGCGTCAGGCAAGGACAAGGGCTTTTATTTCCTCGAAATGAATACGCGTCTCCAGGTCGAGCATCCGGTCACCGAAATGATCACCGGCATCGATCTGGTGGAGCAGATGATACGCTCCGCTTACGGCGAGAAGCTGAAGCTCAAGCAGTCGGACATCAAAATCAACGGCTGGGCCGTGGAAAGCCGGGTGTATGCGGAAGATCCCTATCGCAACTTCCTGCCGTCAATCGGTCGCCTGAAGCGTTTCCACCCGCCTGCGGAAGGAAAGCTCGGCAACGGCGAAGTGCGTATGGATTCCGGCGTGCGCGAAGGCGACGAGATCTCTATGTTTTATGACCCGATGATTGCGAAGCTCGTCACCTGGGGCAAGGACCGCGACACCGCGCTGGACGTGCACGGCGAGGCGCTCGACAGGTTCCACATCGAGGGCATCCAGGACAATATCCCGTTCATCGCGGCAGTGATGGACGAAAAGCGCTTCCGCTCCGGCAATATCACCACGGCCTATATCAAGGACGAGTTCCCGGAAGGCTTTCAGGGCGTCCCGGCCACCAGGGCGCAGGAGGCGCAGCTGATCTGCTCGGCGGCCTATGTGCACGCCTTCTTTGACCGCCGCGCCGGCGAAATCTCCGGCCGCCTTGCACCCCGCGCGCCGCGCCGTGAGTGGGTCGTCATTCTCGGCGACCAGCATCACCCGGTAACCATCGATATCGGCCGCGATGGCGAAGCCGAGATTGCCGTGGACGGAGGAAATCCGCACAGCCTCATGACGTCCTGGAAGCCGGGCAGGCACCTCGTCGAAGGCGCGCTGGACGGCAACGCGTTTGCCGTGAAGTTTGCCGACCGCACCGAGGGCTATCTCTTCCGCCACCGAGGCGTGGCCCTGCGCGCGCTGGTTTGTACGCCGTTCGTGGCCGACATGCACAGCCGCCTGCCGGAGAAGCCGAAGGCCGACACCTCGAAGCTGATCATTTCGCCGATGCCGGGGCTGGTCGTGTCGATGGACGTGACGCTCGGCCAGGTCGTGCAGGAAGGCGAAGCTGTCTGCATCGTCGAAGCGATGAAAATGCAGAATATCATCCGGGCGGGAGCTAATGGCACGGTGAAGGCCATAAACGTCAAAGCGGGCGAAAGCGTCGCCGCAGACGAAATCATGGTCGAATTCGCCTGATCCTGCGGCCTCGCCTCGCAGGCACTTAACATTCCGGAAACCGGTTCAACCTGCTATTGTCTGCCAGCGGCGGCGGAGCGGGGAGAGACCTGCCTGTCAGATGACTGTTGCCGTGCAGACACAGACGGGGCGGTCGCCCCATCGTCAGGAGACTGGAACACATGCA
>CALGEF010000257.1 GCA_937881755.1 uncultured Acidobacteriota bacterium | reverse complement strand
CCACCATCTGCGCCATGATGCCGATCCGCCGGACCTGCGCGAGCTGCTGGACCGTGCCATCCTCCATCGTCACGTCGAACAGAAGCAGGGGCTCGTCATAGCCTTCCACCTCGGCCGTGATCTGCCCGAGCGGCAGGAAAGTCGGCGGGAATTCCTGCAAGCCCGCCGGGGTCTTGAAGGAGGACAGCACCAGCCAGACCACCGGCGCGAACATCAGGAACAGACCGAAACCGAGGTAGCCATAGGTAAACACGTCGGTCCAGTGCAACTTGCCGCGCCCGCGGCGGGCACCGAGAAGTGCCCCAACCGAGCGGGGGGATTGCGTCGCGTCAACCATTGTCGCGCCTCCGGGTTGCGGCCAGTTGTGTCAGCGTCAGGACAAACAGCACCACACCGAGCACCATCGACGCGGCCGAAGCGAGGCCGAAATTCTGCACCTGGTTGGTGAAGGCCGTATTGTAGATGTACTGGACAATGAACTGTGTCGCGGTGCCCGGGCCACCGCCGGTCAGCACGTAGACCTCGTCGAAGACCTGCACGCCCTTGATCAGCGCCAGCACGATCACCACTAGCATGTTGGGCCACAGAAGCGGCAGGGTGATGCGGAAGAAGACACGTTCCTTGCTGGTGCCGTCCATCTCGGCGGCCTCGTAAAGATCGGGCTGGATCGCTTGCAGCCCGGCCAGCAGGATCAGCGTGTAGAAGCCCATATGCGCCCAGATGGAAACGAAGACCGCCCAGAACATCGCCCATTCGGGGCTGACGAAGAACAGGATGCGCTCGAGCCCGATCGAGATCAGGAACGCGTTCAGGATACCGTCGCGCAGCAGTATCCATTTCCAGATCAGGGCAACGACGACCGGCGACAGCAGCACCGGGAAGAAGAAAACGGCGCGCCAGAAGCCCCGCGCGCGGATTTCCCGGTTCAGCACCAACGCGGTGATGAGCGAAAAGAGAACCATGAAACTGACCTGGAAGAAGATGAACACCGAGGTGTTGAAGATGCCCTTCCAGAACCGGTCTTCCCGGCAACTGACCGGGTCCGCATAGTTTTCGCAATCGAAGAGGAAGCCGTATTGTTCCGTCCCGGTCAGCGGCCGATCGCGCAGGAAAAGCTCGGTTCCTCCTGTCAGCGAGTAGGCGAAATTCATGAAAAGCGGAACGATCACGAACATCCCGAAAAAAGCCAGGTTCGGCAACAGGAACAGCCAGGGCATGCGCCGAATGCCGATCAGGCGCTGGATCGCCGATATCGGGTAGTCGAGCAGCTTGAACAGGATGCGGATGGGCCAGGCGACCACGTTTTGCAACATCTCGCCGGTATTGACCGGCGTTTTATCGACATGCGGCACTCGGGGCCTCCTGTTCGTTTGTGCGACCGGCCCCGCGCAGGGGCAGGGCCGGTCGACGTCTCTTGTCGGCCTGATTCAGCGGTTGCTTTCCGCCAACTGGTTGGCGATGTCCTCTTCCATCCGGGCATAGGCTTCCTCGAGGGTCAGTTCACCCACGATGGCCTCGTTCAGGCGCGAGATCAGCGCGTTGAACATCACCCGGTTGTTCGGGTAGCCCTGAAGCTGGAAGGCCACCGGCGAGATGCCGGGAACCGCGGCGGCGAAGGTTTCCAGCGCATGGACCGCGCGCGGGTCGTCGGCGTCGAACTCGATCCCGCCTTCGGCCAGGCCTAGATGGCCGGGGATGAACAGGGTCCGGCCATAGAATTCAGCCAGAACCTCTTCCTGCGCGAGGTAGTCCATCAGGATGCCGACCTCTTCGGGGTGCTCGGTATCCGCGATCGCAGCCAGCGCCGCGCCGCCGGGCATTCCGGTACACGCTGCCGCGCCGCACGGGGCCGGAACGGCCCACCAGTCGAACGCATCGCCGATCGTGTCCGCGAATTGCGGGATTTGCCAGGAGCCGGACATGTACATGACCACATTGGCATTGGCGAAATCCTCGTTCGCGCCAAGATAGGACGAACCCGAAACGGAGCCCCAGAGCTCCAGGGACATGGTGCCGTCCTGATGCCAGTCGTAGAGCAGCTGCGCCATGCGCTGAAGACCCTCGTCGACCAGCGCCGGATTGCCCTCTTCGTCGAACATCGCCGCACCCTGCGAGATGGCCGGACCGGCGACACGGTGACCGGACCGGTCCCAGGCCATCGGAATCGGGATGTCGAGCGCGTCGGCCACTTCGTTCACCGCAGCGGCCCAGTCTTCCCAGGTTGCGCCTTCACCCGGCAGATCGACACCGGCCTGTTCGAACAGGGTCCGGTTCACGTAAGGCCCGGTCACAGTCAGCTGCGTCATGAAGCCGTTGATCGCGTCCCCATCGGGGTCCAGCCAGTCAAGGAAGGGGCCGAAGTTGGTTTCCCAGTATTCCGGGTCCTCGATATAGGGACGCAGGTCCAGGTAGTGTTCGGACAGACCGCCAAGGTCCGTCACACGGGCGATATCGGGGCCATTGCCCGCCGCGAGCTGAATCGGAAGCGATTCCAGAACAGCCTGGTAGGGCACAACGTCGAGCGTGACGCTGATATCGGGATGGGCTTCCTCGAACCGGTCGAGGATCGACTGCATCACTTCGCCTTCTATGCCGTCATTGTACCACATCATACGAAGCTCGGTCTGCGCCGCCGCAGACCCCGCCGCAAGCGCGAAGAGCGAGCTTGCAGCCATTAGTTTCAAGGACGTCTTCATAGTTTTCCTCCCTAGGATGGTTGATCTTATTGTGGTTGGTTTTTTTGCTCGGGTTAACCCGCCGTCATGCTGCCCGCCTTGTCAGGGCGGCGATCACGCCGCGCAGTTCCGCCATGCCCTTCAGGCGCCCGACGGCCGGATAGCCAGGCTGCGCGCCCGACCCGATATCGGTCAGGATGTCATGGCCATGATCCGGCCGCATCGGGATCTCCGCGTCAGGGCGACCGGCCGCGCGACGGCGTGCCTCCTCGTCCAGGACGGCCTCAATAACGCCGACCATATCGACATCGCCATCCAGATGTTCCGATTCTATGAAACTGCACGGCGCGCGCCCCTTTTCACGAATGACATTGCGCAAGTGAACGAAATGTATCCGCGGGGCCAGCGCGCGGGCCATCGCAACGCAGTCATTGTCGGGACGCGCGCCAAGCGATCCGGTACAGAAAGTGACCCCGAATGCCGCGCTGTCCACGGCGCCCAGAATCGCCTGGTAGTCTTCCAGCGTCGACATGGTGCGCGGCAGTCCCAGCAAGGAGAACGGCGGGTCATCCGGGTGGCAGCACAGGCGCAGACCCAAGCGCTCGGCCAGCGGGACGACCTCGGACAGAAAATCGACATGGGTCTGACGCAGAACGTCCGCCGACAGGGGCGCATAGATGCCGATGGCCGCACGGACATCCTCCAGCGTCCAACGCTCGGCAGCGCCGGGCAGGCCCGAGACGACCGCTTCGCACAACGCGGATTTCTCGCTGTCGTTCATGCGCGCGGCGACCTCTCCGGCGGCGGCGGCCGTGTCGGGCGGGTAGCTTTCTGCGGCGCCGGGCCGTTCAAGGATATGGATGTCAAACGCGGCAAAATCCACCAGATCGAAGCGCATCGCCGTACCGCCGGATGGCAGGGGCGCGCGCAGTTCCGTCCGCGTCCAGTCAAGCACAGGCATGAAATTGTAACAGATCGTTTCGATCCCGGCCTCGGCCAATACTTCCATGGAGCGGCGATAGGCATCGATTTGCGTGGCCCAGTCGGGAGATTTGGTCTTGATCCCCTCGGATACCGGAAGGCTTTCCACAACATCCCATTGCAGCGCCCCACCCGAAGCCTCGGCGATCTGCGCCTGCCGCTCGGCGACCGCATCCGCAGTCCAGGGAAGGCCGGGCGCAAGCTGATGCAGGGCCGTGACGATGCCTTCGGCGCCCGCCTGCCGCGCATCGGCAAGGGTCACCCTGTCTTCAGGGCCGAACCATCGCCAAGTCCGCCGCATCTCGCCCCCCCTTCCCGACTCCTTATACCGGTATACTAGTATTATTGTGTATGGCCGCGCAAACCTTTTTTCCGGGGTGGCAGAGCCCAGAACCCCTTTTTCGAAAGGCCCTGTGAAAACGCAAAGACCGTCAATGCCCGCCCGGCCGCCATCCGCAATAGAGACCCGAGGATGGCGCAACCGGAAGGCGTACCGGCCCGCCTGCGCGCGCCGATTGGTAGATCGCGGTCACCAGTTCGATGGACCGCCGCCCATCCGCCAGCGTCACTTCGCCACCGGCGCGTCCGGCCAGTGCGTCGGCAACGGCATCGAGATAGCCGGCAAAGCCCGCTGGCGCCTCCGGCACCCTTTCCAGCACCGCATCCACCTCCGCCTGCGTGACCGGCGGGCGCGCGATGAAACGCCAAGTGTCCTGCGCAGGCGTATAGGGGGCGGTACCGCTTTCCGCAGTCAGCCCCGCGAAACAGAACCGCAACCTGGTCGTGTCCTCGCCCGCGCCAAGCGTCACCGAGCTTGTGGCCAACGCGCCGTTTTTCATCCGAAACGCCAGCGCGGCGCAGTCCTCTGTTTCGATCCGGTTGACGCGGGTATCGGTCAGCGCCGTCACCTCCGCCACCGGCCCCATGACATGACACAGGAGGTCATGCGCATGAATCGCGTGGCCAAGCAGCGCGCCGCCGGCTTCGCCCTCCCAGGTGCCGCGCCATGGCACGGCGTAGTAATCGGCATTCCGGTTCCAATGGGTTTCAAGGCTGGCCACGAAGGGCTTTCCCGCGAGCCCCGCCGCCTGCAAGGCCCGCAACCGCGCCAGCGCCGGACCATAACGGTACTGGAACACGGGAAAGACCTGTTTGCCGCTTGCCGCAGCGGCGGCTTCCAGCCTGTCGGCCTCATCGAGCGAGCGGACAATCGGCTTTTCACAAATCACGTGTTTGCCCGCTTCCAGCGCCTGGACCGACACCGGGAAATGCAGGTGCGGCGGCAGGCAGATATCCACGAGGTCGATGGACCGGTCGGCGAGAACCGCCTCCAGATCGCCGGTAATCTCGATATCCGCATCGCCCCCTGTTGCAGCCGACGCCCGGCCGGTATCAAGGTCGCACATCACGGCAACCCGGAACCGGTCCGGCAAGGCCCGGTATCCCGCCAAATGCTCCGCCCCGATGCCCGCTCCGACGATGGCGACGCGGATCATGCCCGCGCGCCTTCCGCAATGGCCTGCGCCTTCAGCGAAAGCTCGCAAACCTTGAAGACATGCGCCTGCGACATGGCGGTTTCCGTCCGGTCGCGCAGGTCAGCGACAAAGCGGGCGAAAAAGGGCAGTTCCGCGCCCGAAGCGTCAATCTTCTCGCAGCGGTCGCCGTTGACGAGGATCACGTGATCCGTGCCATCGCTGCCCACGTCCACATATTTGCGCAGCTCGATATAGCCCTCGGTCCCGAGGATCGTCAGCCGTCCGTCACCCCAGGTCGGCAACGCGTCGGGCGTATACCAGTCGACGCGGATATAGCCTCGGCCCCGGTCGCTGCGCAGCGCGATCTCGCCGAAATCCTGAAGGCCGGGATCGTCGGGATTGGCATAGTTCGCGACGCTGGCCAGCGTCACCTCGGCGTCGCTGGAGCCGGTGAAGAACAGGAACTGGTCGATCTGGTGGCTGGCGATATCGGTCAGGATCCCGCCATAGGCGTCGCGGTCGAAGAACCAGTCGGGCCGCGTGTCACGGTTGAGCCGGTGCGGGCCAATGCCGAGCGTCTGCACGACCCTGCCAATCGCGCCTTCGGCGACAAGTTCGGCAGCACGGGTGACGGCGGGCACCTCGAAGCGCTCCGAAAAGTCGATGGACCAGATCCGGCCTGTCGCGGACACCGTGGCCTTGATGGCGTCGAGTTGCTCCATCGTGGTGCAGCCCGGCTTGTCGGACAACACATCCTTTCCGGCCTCCATCGCCTTGACCGCCCAACCGGCACGGTCGCGCGGGATGCCGGACAGCAGGATGAGGTCGATGGCGGGATCGGCAAGAAGCGCCTCGGCACTATCCGCGCGCGGAACATCGGGAAAGCGGTTGAGAAAGCCCTCCTCGGTGCCCGGATGCCCGTCCGTCCACCAGCCGACGAAATCGGCGCCCGCGTCGATCATGTTCGCGGCCATGCCGTAGATATGGCGGTGGTCGATGCCAATGGCTGCAAAGCGAAGGGTCATTCGGTCAACTCCGTAACGCCGCCGCTGCGGGCGGATGTGATGATCGCGTCGATCAGGTCATGGGCGGGCAGCGCATCCTCGCCGCTGATGGCGGGTGCACGCCCCTCGCTCAGGGCGGCGGCGAAATCCTCGATCACGCCCTGGTGCCATTCATGGGTGAAGGCCATCGGATCAGCCCCGCCGCCCGTCCCCCCCACAAGGCCGAAGACCGCACGCTGTCCGTCCCTGCGGTGAAGGTGCAACTGGCCCGAACCCAGCCTTAGCGTGGCCTTGTCGAAATGCAGCGTGATGGTTTCCGCTTCCCCTGGGAAGCTGGCCGTGCTGGCCACCAGGGACCCGACCGCGCCATTGGCGAAGGTCAGCCCCGCGGTGACGAAGTCTTCCGCCTCCATCTCGTGAAACCGCGTGGTTGCCGCCATGGCGCGGACCGACCGGACAGGCCCGGCCAGCGACAGCGCCAGGTCGATCGTATGAATCGCCTGGCTGATCAGGACCCCGCCGCCGTCGCGGGCATAGGTGCCGCGGCCCGGCTCGTCATAATAGCCCTGATCGCGCCACCACGGCACGGCGATCTCTACCAGGCCGAGCATGCCCAGATCGCTGCTGGAAATGAGCTGCGCCGCCTTGCGCGATGCCTCGCGCATCCGGTGCTGAAAGACGACGCCAAGCATCACACCCGCCGATCGGCAGATCTCCACCACCTCGCGGGCCTCCGCCGCGTTCCGGCCCATCGGCTTTTCCAGAAGGATATGCTTCCCCCCCTCGGCCAGCGGCCGAATGATATCGGCCCGCGCATCCGGCGGGGTCAGGACGATCGCGAAATCCACATCCGGATCGGCGGCGACCGAGTCGAGGCTGTCGTAAACCTTGACCGGATGACCGGTCAGGGCCGCAGCCTTTCCAGCCAGCGCCTCGGCCCGGTCCCGGCTGCGTGCCTGGATGCCATGCAGGGCCACGCCGACGGCGTCGGCGCAAGCGGCAACATGGGTTCTTGCCACCATTCCGACACCGATCAGGACCGCCTTCCGCGGCGAGTCTTCAGCCATGAAAAGGCCCCTTTCCCTGTGCTTTGCAAGTTATCAGGCATGGATGGAACCCGGTTGTCAATGGTTTTACATACCGGTATACTGGCAAAGACGACCCGCGACAGGAGGCGACGCGTGAAACGGAATTCGGCAGCCATCGACACATCCTCGCTGTCCGTAACATCGCTGGATCTGTCGCGCCCGGCGGCTGAGCAGATCGCCTCGGCGCTCAAGGCCGCGGTGCTCAACATGCAGATCACGCCGGGCGCGATGATCTCGGAAAACGAGGTCGGCCAGCTCTTCGGCGCGAGCCGCACGCCGGTGCGGGAAGCCTTCGCGCAGCTCCGCGATGACGGGCTGGTCGTCACCTGGCCCAGCCGGGGCACTTATGTCTCCAAACTCTCGGAACACCAGATCCGGGGCGCCCAGTTCCTGCGCGAAGCGCTGGAGGTCGCAGTCGTCGAACGGCTCTGCGCCCAGGGGCTGTCGTCGGCCTCGGTGGATGCGCTGGAGGATGTGTTGGCCCTCCAGCGCGCCGCCATGGAGGCCGACGAGAAGCTGGAATTCCAGCAGCTCGACGACCGGTTTCACGTCCTGCTGGCCGAGGCCACGGGATTCGACCGGATCGGCGGGCTTCTGCTGCGGGAAAAGGCGGCGCTGGATCGTCTGCGGGTGCTGTCGCTCAGCGATCGCGGCCAGATGGCAAGGCTTCTGGCGGAGCATGACGGCATATTCGACTCGATCCGGCAGGGCTTCACCGGCCAGGCCCTCGACCGGATGCGGCGCCATTTGCGTCAGGTCCTGACAACATTGTCGGACCTGATCGACGCCAATCGTGAGTTTTTCGACGACTCCGAAGGATAAGCCATGATCCCGGGCCCGACCCTGCGCCCTGCCGCGCAGGCGCTTTATGACCGTGTGGCAGACTTGCCCATCGTTTCCCCGCACGGCCATTGCGATCCGCGATGGTGGTCGGGGGACGAGGCGTTCCCGGACCCCGCCGCGCTGCTGATCCAGCCCGATCACTACGTATTCCGGATGCTCTATTCGCAGGGCGTCTCTCTGGCCGATCTCGGCATCGGGCCGGGGGGCCAAGGGCGCGACCCGCGCGATGTCTTCCGGCTTTTCGCGCGGCATTGGGATGCGTTTCTCGGCACGCCGAGCCGCCAGTGGCTGGACTTCACGCTGTCCCGTACGCTCGGGGTGGAGACGCCGC
>CALGEF010000256.1 GCA_937881755.1 uncultured Acidobacteriota bacterium | reverse complement strand
TGCGAAAACCTTGACTGCAGCAGCCAGGTTCCGGGATCTGACAGCATCGATCAACTGCATCCATGACAGATCAATGCGACTTTGGTTCAGGTGCTCCTGGAGTGCAGATTTTGCCTCTGGTGTAATACCCGGTCCGGCGAGCAGGGCGAGATCGGCATCTACCACCTTCTGCATCGCTCTGGTCGGAATATCCTTGGACAGGGATCCCTCCCGGTTCAACGCAATATATCCGCATGGATCAATCACATCAAACTTCGCTCCGGCCGCGAGCGCGCGCGCGTAGAAATCGTAATCCTCGGACAGGCGCATGTCTTCTCGGAAAAGGATATTATGCGAACGAAGGAATGATGCCCGCATCATGGGTTTAAGATACCCGAGTTCACGGCGGAACCCTGCATATCTCAGGGTGTTTTCACGAACAAACCGTGCCAGATCAATTCGCACAACGCCGACCGGTTCGTCGCGCCAGACACGGACGCCCTCCTCCGGCTCCTGGCCTGGCCAGATGCGAATTATGTCGTCGGCGATGAAATCGGCAGAGGCTGCCTCTGCATGTGCCAGCATTTTCTCCATACGGCCCGGCAGCAGAAAGTCATCCGAATCCAGTGGAGCAACCCACTCCGTCTGGACCAGGCTCAGACCCGCATTGCGTGCCGCGCCCGGTCCTCCATTGCGGTCCTGCCGGCGCACAGTCAGCTGCGGGTATTGCGCTGCCAGCCTGGTCAGGATGTCAAAGCTGGTGTCAGTCGAGCAGTCATCGACCACGATGACCCGCACGGGTATTGTCTGCATCAAAGCGCTGGATACGGCTTTTTCAATCGTCGCGGCGGCATTGTAACAGGGAATGACGAGCGAGACCTTTTCCATACCAGGCATTCCTCAGGGCATGTAGAGGCGAAGGCGCTTGCGCAGGAAGCGGGCGAGTTTCTTCAACCATTCCGGCCGCGTCATGGGATCAAGCTTCAATCCCATGAGCCGGTACTTCAACTGTTGCGGGGCATGAAGGAATACAGTCCACCAGGCCCAGGTCAGGAAACGGCGTACGCCGCCCTGTGTCTGCCACGTCAGTTTTCGCAGTGCCCTCACTGCACCCGGCAGGGTCTCACCGGGAACCGGGTGCGCTTCCGGCTCAAACAGCACAGAGACGACACGTTCGAACAAGTGCTGGTCGTCACGTGTTCCCAGGCCGTTCGCCACACTCAGCCCGAGCCGTTCGGCGTGCCCTTTCAGGGCTTTGTAACGTTCCATGTCATGAGAGATACGCCACCGGGCAAGACGCGCCTTCTCTTCACGCCGAGACGTGTGCTGGCGCTGATGCAGTCGGTAGGCGCAGACCGGGGTTTCAAAGCTGCGGACTGGCCCGTACAGGGGCGCCACCGCACACAGGAAGCCATCACCGCCATAGCGGAAGGCTTCCGGATCCATCGGCATGATCTGCTCAAGAACCGCCCTGTCGAACACCAGCCCGGACGTGATTGTACCCTTGTAGCGGCCGATCTCGCGCAGCGTGGTCG
>CALGEF010000255.1 GCA_937881755.1 uncultured Acidobacteriota bacterium | reverse complement strand
GGGCGATTGAGGGCGATGAACTCAGCATGGCCACCGGTGAGGCGCTCGCGCACCTGAATTACCTCAGGCACCGGGGTGAACTGGCGGTTTCCCGCTCCGAAAGCGGCGTGGCACTTTACAATCCGGCGCATGTCGCCCAGCCCGGCGAATAGCAGTCTGGCCCGGTATTTCGCCTTCGCAGAGCCTTACCTTTTCGTCTAAGACTGGCGCGCAAGCGGATTCTTGAGGTCATGATGCCGAGCCAAATCGACGCCCAGGCCCCACCGGCGCCGCCGGCGTCTACCTGGGAAAAGGTCAAACGGGAGCTTAAGGAGTGGGCTGCCACGCTGGCTATCGTGGCGCCGGTGTTCCTGCTGTTTACGGGCCTTGCCTACGAACAGCGCGTGATTCCGTCCGAAAGCATGGTGCCGACACTGGAAGTCGGCGACCGCGTGGCGGTCGCTAAGTTTGGCTATGGATACGGGCGCTATTCTCTCCCGCTCAGCCTCGGGCGTTACCTGCCGCTCGGCGAAGGCCGGTTTTTCCCGAGCACGCCGGAGCGCGGCGACGTGGTGGTCTTCGAGCATACCCATTCCGACCGCGTGATGATCAAGCGTATCATCGGCCTGCCCGGCGACAGGGTGCAGATCCTGGGCGAGGCCCTGATCATCAACGGTCAGCCAGTGGCCTCGGAATTTGTCCGCGACGTGCGCTATGCGCCTGACAAGGAAGTGGTGATCGAACAGGTTCAGGAATGGCGCGAGACGATCGGCGACCAGACCTGGATGACCCACAGGGGCCTTCGGGGCCGCCCGGTATCGGACACGCTGCTCTTCGTGGTGCCGGAAGACCACCTGTTCCTGATCGGCGACAACCGCAACAACTCCTATGACAGCCGCGAACTCTCCGGCCATTGCCCGCCCGTCAATGGCGTGGTCGACCGTGCAGGCTGCCCGCTTCGCGGCGATCCGGATGATGCCTCGATCGGCTTTGTGCCGACCGATCATCTCATCGGACGCGCAGATACGGTGCTGCTGACCTTCCACCGCTGCAAGCTGCAGGACGGCGAGGCGTGCCAGAAGCGCGTCTGGCGCGGGCTCTAGTTTACCCGCCGCTCCGCGGGCTTCGCGCTTGCCCGGGCCGGGCAACGCCGTTAGTCGGAAGAGGCGGGCGAGACGCCTTGCTTGGACTGTTCGGGGGAAGGACGATGCCAGACACGACATCGGCCGGGTCGCGGCGCGGACCCATCATCATCTCCCGCCATGGCCGCCCTGCGCTTGACCGCCGGGCCGGACCAAGGCTCGGCTGGCGTGACTATGTCGGCTGGTGGGATCGTTACGAAGCGGGCCCGCTCGCCGATGGCCAGGAAGCGCCGCAGGCCTTGATGGACCTCGTCGCAGACGCCGATGTGGTGTTTGCGTCGGGCCGGCTGAGAGCCCAGCAGACCGCCGGCATCGCGCTGCCGCACAAGAGCGCCGCGCATGATCCGGTGTTCAATGAAGCCACGCTGCCGCCGCCGAAGTTCGCCGGTGTGAAGGCCCTGCCGAAAACGTGGAATGTGCTGGCGCGGACGGCCTGGCTGGCCGGACACAGCATTGGCGGGGAAAACTCGAAAGAGGCGCGCCTGCGGGCCAGGATTGCCGCGCTGCGGCTACATGAGGCCTCCGCGCAGGGAAAGGTCTACCTGGCCGCCCATGGCTGGTTCAACAGGATGCTGCGGCCGGAACTGCGCCAGCTTGGCTGGGTCTGCGCGCAGGACGGCGGAGACCGCTACTGGAGCTACCGCGTCTACATCTATCGCGGGCGATAATACCGCCGGTGGCCGGTATTTTGGTTGTCGGTCCCGGCGGGTGGCTCTAGAACTTTCAAAAAGCGGCGCAAGCAGGATGCCAGACATGGCTGAGACCAGAACCAAACCGGTCGACAAGATGACCTTCGAGGAAGCGCTCGGGGAGCTCGAGGGCATCGTGCGCCAGCTCGAAACGGGCGATGTCGAACTTGAAAAGTCGATTGCCATCTATGAGCGCGGCGCGGCCCTGAGGGCGCATTGCGAAGGGCGCCTCAAATCTGCGGAACTGAAAGTCGAGCAGATCGTGCAGGGCGCCAGCGGCCCGGCCACCGAACCTGCAGCCTTCGACTGAGAGTCCGAGCAGGCCATGGGGGACGTTACCGGGTTCGAGCAGAGGCTGAAGGAAGTGGCGGACCGGGTGACGGTGGCGCTCGACCAGCTTATTCCGCCGGCCAGCGGTCCTGAAGCCAACCTGATGCGCGCCATGCGCCATGCAGCCCTCGCCAATGGCAAGCGGATGCGGCCCTTCTTCGTGCTCGAAACCGGCGCGATGTTCGGGGCCTCCGAGAAAAGCCTGTTGCGCACGGCGGCGGCGCTCGAGTGCGTCCACTGTTATTCGCTGGTCCATGACGACCTGCCCTGCATGGACGATGACGATTTCCGGCGCGGCCAGCCTACCGTTCACAAGGCCTTCGACGAGGCGACGGCCGTGCTTGCCGGCGACGCGCTGCTGACGCTGGCGTTCAAGATTCTCGCCTCGAACGAAACCCATGACGATCCGGCCATCCGTGTCCTGCTGATCGAGCGTCTTTCCGATGCCTCAGGCGCCCGCGGCATGGTGGGCGGTCAGATGATCGACATGCTGGAGCTCGACAGCCCCCGGGACCTCAACACGATCACCCGAATGCAACGCCTCAAGACGGGCGCCCTGATTTCCTATGCCATGGAAGCGGCGGCCATCATCGGCCATGCGCGTGAAGGCGAGCGTAACGCCCTGGCCGGATTTGCCAATGACCTGGGCCTTGCCTACCAGATCGCCGACGATATCCTCGATGCTGAAGGTGACGAGGAGGTCGCCGGAAAGCCGCTGCGGAGCGATCATGCAGCCGGAAAAGCCAATTTCGTGACCCTGCTGGGGGTCGACGGGGCCCGCCAGAGGGTCCGTTTACTGGCAGCCCAGGCCAAGGAACATCTGGGAATTTTCCGTGACAAGGCGGCTATACTGCTCCATTCCGTGGACTATGTATTAGACAGGCCACGTTGAAACAGTTGCGCTGGCATCAAGAAAAGACAACGCGAGATGACAGAAATTCGCCCCAACCGGCTGCTCGATGCCATCAATTCCCCGGCTGACCTGAAGGGGCGTTCGCGCGCCGAAATCAAGCAGATCGCCGACGAAGTCCGCGAGGAAGTCATTGATGTCGTGGCGGTGACGGGCGGCCACCTTGGTTCGGGCCTCGGCGTCGTCGAGCTGACGGTGGCGATCCATTCGGTCTTCAATACGCCGGACGATCGGCTTGTCTGGGATGTCGGCCACCAGTGCTATCCCC
>CALGEF010000254.1 GCA_937881755.1 uncultured Acidobacteriota bacterium | reverse complement strand
ATCCGCGCCGCCGGTCTTCTTTGCCTCTTCGTCGAATACGTCGATGAAGAGACCGCCGATGATTTTCCGCTTCTGTTCAGGGTCAGAAACACCCGCCAGCCTGCCCAGGAAGAGTTCGGACGCATCCACGTGCACCAGCGCGATATTGTAGTGTTCGCGGAACAGACCGACGACCTGTTCGCTTTCGCCGGCGCGCATGAGGCCGTGATCGACGTATACGCAGGTCAGCTGGTCGCCGATCGCTTCGTGGATCAGCACAGCGGCAACCGAGGAATCAACACCGCCCGAGAGCCCGCAGATCACCCGGCCCTTGCCGACCTGCGCGCGGATCCTGCCGATCGCTTCAGCCTTGTAGGCCGCCATCGTCCAGTCGCCTGTGAAGCCTGCGACACCGTGAATGAAATTACGCAGCAGCCTTGCTCCGTGCGCCGTGTGCACGACTTCCGGATGAAACTGCGTGCCGTAGAAGCCGCGCGACGTATCCGCGATCACCGCATAGGGCGCGCCCGGTGATTTCGCGATGACGGTGAAGCCCGGCGCCATTTCGGCGACATGGTCTCCGTGGCTCATCCAGACCTGTTCTTCTTCGCCTTCGAAGAGGCCTTCGAGGAACGGGTCGGCTTTCACGCGCTCAATGAAGGCACGCCCGAACTCGCGGCTGGTGCCACCTTCGATGCGCCCGCCCAGCTGGTGCATCATCACCTGCTGGCCGTAGCAGATGCCGAGCACAGGAATACCAGCCTCGAAGATGGCCTTGTCGGCCATCGGCGCATCGTCCCAATAGACGCTGGAGGGCCCGCCCGACAGGATGATCGCCTGCGGCCCGTAGGCCTCCAGGAAGGCCGCATCGACCTTGTTGAAAGGATGGATTTCGCAATAGACGCTGCTCTCGCGCAGGCGCCGGGCTATCAGCTGCGTTACCTGGCTGCCGAAGTCGACGATCAGGGCGCGTTGGTGGCGTGTCTCGGTCATGCGGCGCCTTAGCCCGGCGCGCAGGATTCGTCCACATCTTAGCACCTTGACCATCCGGCCGAGTGCAGATTTGCTCAAGTGATGATGTCACCCGAAACAATCACAGACCGGAAACGCCTCGCGTTCGACGCGGCCCGCGCCGGAAAACTGGACGAGGCGGAGGCGATCCTGCGCGGCCTGCTCGCCGCTGATCCGCGCGACCTGGGCGCCCTGTTGCTGCTCGGGGACGTCCTTTTCGCTTCCGACAACCGCGCCGGGGCCGGACAGGTTTACAGGTCTGCGCTCACGGCGGCGCGCCAGGCGCCGCCGCCGGCCCTGCAGCCCTTCAGGCAGGCCCTCGCCCGCGCGCAGGAACGCCTCGGCGGTTTAGCGGCTGAGTATGCGCAGTTCATCGACACGGTCGTGCCGCTCGCCGAACGGTCCGAGCGGTTCAGCGAGTCCGTTGATATCCTGACCGGCCGGACGCCCATCTATCTGCAGCAGCCGCTGAAATACTACTTCCCCGGGCTTCCCCAGCAGCCCTTCTATCCGCGGGAAACTTTCCCCTGGGCCGCAGAGCTGGAGGCGCAGACCCCCGCCATCCGGGCGGAGTTGCTGGCCGTCATGCAGGTCGAGGGGACGTTCGCGCCCTACCTCGAGAACACCGCAGACGCGCCGCAACAGCGAACGCACCGGCTTGTGGGAAGCACGGACTGGAGCGCATTCTACCTCTGGAAGGACGGCCAGCGGGTTGATCACAATTGCGCCCTTTGCCCTGTAACAGCCGCGGCAATTGAAAAACTGCCGCTGGATTTCCTCGAAGGCCAGGCGCCGTCCGTGCTGTTCTCGATGCTGAAACCCGGAGCGCATATTCCGCCGCACCACGGGCTGATCAACACGCGCCTGATCTGCCACCTTCCGCTGCTGGTGCCGGGCCCCGCCTGGCTGCGCGTCGGGGCAAGGCGGCACGACTGGCGGTGCGGCGAACTCGTGGTCTTCGACGACAGCTTCGAGCATGAAGCGAGGAACGAAGCCAGCGAGACACGCGTCGTGTTGTTGTTCGACGTGTGGCGGCCGGAACTTACACCTGAGGAGCGCGGCCAGGTCGCACGCCTGCTCGGTTCAATCCGTCTCGCCGCCGAGACCCAGGACGAGACCCAGAACGGGCACTAGGCGCGCCGTTCCAGCAGCGCGAAGAAGAAGCCGTCCGTACCCGCGCGGCGCGGCGTCAGGCGAACACTCCCCGCCGGACCGCGGTACCTGCGCACGATGTCTGCTCCGTGCGGCGTCAGGGCGCCGGAGGCGATGGCCGCCTCAGCGGCGTCGCGTTCCGCAAAGTGCGGCGCGCCGGCGAGGAACTCGGCGACCCGGTCCTCGTCTTCCTCCATAAGGAAGCTGCACGTCGCATAGAGCAGCCTGCCGCCCGGCTTCACGTAGGTCGAGGCAGCCAGCAGGATCTCCCGCTGGTCCTGCATGCGTTTCTGGAGCTGGGCGGGCTTCACGCGCCACTTGGAATCCGGCCGCCGGCGCCAGGTGCCCGTGCCCGTGCACGGCGCGTCGACGAACACGAGGTCCATCTGCCCGACGAGCGGCTCCAGCGCGTTGCCTTCGCCAGGGTGCACCAGCTGCACATTGTGGGCGCCGGAGCGCTTCAGGCGCGGCACCAGCGCGGAGAGGCGCTTGCCGTCGATGTCGTAGGCGTGGATCTGGCCCTGGCCCTGCATCTGCGCGGCGAGCGCGAGCGTCTTGCCGCCGCCGCCCGCGCAATAGTCCATGACCTGTTCGCCCGGTTGCGCGTTGGCGGCGGCCGCTGCGATCTGGCTGCCGGCGTCCTGCACCTCGACCCAGCCTCTGGAAAAGGCGGGGATGCCTTCGATACTGTCTTCGCGCTCGGCCGGGTCGCGTGCCGGGATATGGTAAGCGTTCTTCAAAAGGCGCGACGGCTCAGCCTTTACGGACTTCAGTGGCAGCGCCGCTTTCTCAGCGTCAGACTTCAGCGTGTTGACCCGCAGGTCCACGTCCGCCCGTACCGCCATCATCTGCGCTTCGATCACGGCTTCAGGGCCGAAGACGCGCTGCATGTGCGCCGTCATCCAGTCCGGGTAGTCGCCCTGAACATGCGGCGCAGCAGACGGGTCGGG
>CALGEF010000253.1 GCA_937881755.1 uncultured Acidobacteriota bacterium | reverse complement strand
GCAGATTGAGATTCGGGCCGCCGAGGACATATACCGGTTTCGACATGGCCCTCCGTTTGCGCTGGAACGCCGTGTGTTGCAAGAGGGCAACAGAAAGCAGGCTGCCATGAAAATCACCCTCAACGGCGAACCTCTCGAAATTGCCGCCGGAACAACGGTGGCGATGCTGGTCGGGCGGCTGTCGGCCGAGACCGGGCGTGACCCGCGCGGCATCGCCGTGGAGCGCAACCGGGAGATCGTGTCGAAGTCCGAGCACGCGCTGACGGCGCTGGCAGAGGGCGACCAGATCGAGCTGGTGCAGTTTGTCGGAGGCGGTTGAAGCCCGTCCGGAAACTCTCCGTGAGGGGTGGGGCGGGATCGGGGCTCCTGCATATCGGAATGAGGGGTTTTTCGCCTGGCATGTTGACGCCCGCGCCGGGGGCGGCCAGATCACGCCGCATGTCTGAAAAGCAATCCAGTGACCCGCTGATCATCGCCGGCAAGGCGTACACCTCGCGCCTGATCGTGGGTACGGGGAAGTATGCGTCCTATGCGCAGAACGCCGAGGCGGCGCGCGCGGCGGGCGCCGAGATCGTCACGGTGGCGCTGCGCCGGGTGAACCTCTCCGACAGGAGCCAGGAGATTCTCTCGGACTTCGTGACGCCGGCGGAGTTCACCTACCTGCCGAACACGGCCGGCTGCTACACCGCCGACGAGGCGGTGCGCACACTCCGGCTGGCGCGCGAGGCGGGCGGCTGGAACCTCGTGAAGCTGGAAGTGCTGGCGGACCAGAAGACGCTGTATCCCAACATGCCGGAGACGCTGAAGGCGGCGCAGGCGCTGATCAGGGACGGCTTCGAGGTGATGGTGTATTGCTCGGATGATCCGGTCTATGCGCGCCTGCTGGAAGAAGCGGGCTGCTGTGCGATCATGCCGCTCGGCTCGCTGATCGGCTCCGGGCTCGGCATCATGAATCCGGTGAACATCCGCCTGATCGTGGAAGCAGCGCGCGTACCGGTGATTGTGGACGCGGGGGTTGGTACGGCGTCGGACGCGGCGATTGCGATGGAACTTGGATGTGATGGTGTGCTGATGAACACGGCCATCGCCGCGGCGAAGGACCCTGTGCGAATGGCGCGGGCGATGCGGCATGCGGTGATCGCGGGGCGGGAGGCCTATCTTGCGGGGCGGATGGCGAAAAAGCGGTATGCCGATCCGAGCTCGCCGCTCGCCGGATTGATCTAGGCCCGACCTTGAGTACGCTGCGCGACTTCGATCTTCTGGTGTTCGACTTTGACGGCACGCTGGCCAACAGCGCCAGCTGGTTCCGGTCGATCCTCCCGGACCTGTCGCAGCGGTTCGGCTTCCGCTGCCCGGACGAGGACGAGCTGGAAGTACTGCGCCACAAGCCGCCGCGCGAAGTAATGCGTATACTGAAGATCCCTGGCTGGAGGCTGGTGTTCATCGCCGTGTATGTGCGCAAGCGCGCGGCGAAAGCCGGGGCCTTTCCGCTATTCGACGGCGTGCCGGAGGTGTTGCGTGCGATTGCGGCGAAAGGTGTCAGGATTGCTGTGGTCTCTTCGAACGCCGAGGGGAATGTGCGCCGAGCGCTGGGGCCGGAGCTGAGCGCGCTGGTTACGTCCTGGAGTTGCGGGGCGGGCCTGTTCGGCAAGGCGAAACATTTCCGCGACGTGCTGCGCGAGACAAAGGTTGCCCCGGCGCGGGCGCTGTCCGTCGGCGACGAGATCCGCGACATTGATGCGGCGCGCGAAGTTGGCCTGAAGACGGCGGGCGTGGCCTGGGGCTTCGGCATGAAGCCGGCGCTGGAGGCGGCGAAGCCGGACCTGCTTTTCGTGACAGTCGAAGAATTTCAGGCCTTCGCGGCCAGATAAGTGCGGCCCCGGGCGCGTCGGTCGGCGCTGCTTTCATCATGGAGTGGGTGAAGCCTGAAGCGCCGTTCGTGCTCCTCGACATTGCCGGCATGGCTTGGGCGAACGCCGGTCGCCCGACCGAACCAAAGGGCGCTGCCGGCTTTTGGGTTCGTCTCTTTGATGAAATCGCTCGGAAATACGAAGCGGACTCAGGTTCGTACAGGATCAGTCGCCGGGCGTAAAAGCCTCCTTCGGCTGAAGGGGGCCTTCTTTATTCAGGTATGCTTCAGGCCTTAACAAGGCCGATATCGCGCAGGCGTTCCATCAGGAAGTCCTGGGCGGTGATCGGGGGTTCGGCCTTGCCGCCCTCGGCGAGGCAGCCAGGGAGGGCTTCGATGCGGAAATCCTGATTGAAGTGCAGGAAGAACGGCGTCGAGTAGCGCGCAAAGCGTGAACGCTCCGGGGACGGATTGACGACGCGGTGCGTGGTCGAGGGCAGGACGCCGCCGGTATAGCGTTGCAGCATGTCGCCGCAGTTGATCACCAGGGCTCCAGGCGGCGGGTTGACGCCCAGCCACTGGCCGGAGCGGTGCTTCACTTCAAGTCCGGCCTCTTCGGCGCCAAGGAGCAGTGTGATAACGTTTATGTCTTCGTGTGCGCCGGCGCGGACCGAGCCTTCAGGCGGCGGGGCCACCTGCGGCGGATAGTGCAGCAGGCGGAGGATTGAGTTGCCGAAGTTCACCTTGTCGCCGAACCCGTCTTCGGCCAGTCCGAGGTGCAGCGCGACAGCTTTCAGGAGTTCGGCGCCGAAGGCATCCAGGGAATTGAAAAGCGCGCGGGTCGCGCGGTCGAAGTCGGCCACTTCGGACACCGGGGGCGTGTCCTTCATCGTGTCGCGGTAAGGCGAGCCTGGCGGCAGCGCGCGGCCTGTATGCCAGAATTCTTTCAGGTCGGCCTGGGCCTGGCCTTTGGCGTTCTCTGTGCCGAAGGGTGTGTAGCCGCGCTGGCGGCCGCCCGGGGCGTCATGGTATTTTTCCTTCGCCTCGTCCGTCAGCGCGAAGAAGGCCTTCGTGGCGGCGAGATTGTCGTCGATGGTTTTCTGCGCAACGGGGTGGCCGGTGATTACGGCAAAGCCGGTCTCACGGAACGAGCGGCCAAGCGCGGCGGCGAAGGCGGCCTTGTCGGCGTGCCAGAGCAGATAGGGGATCGGTTCGAAATACTGGGTCATGAAGGCATTTTGCCAGAAGCTGGGGTCGCCAGATAGGGGGAGCGTCACCCCGCCGCAAGTTCAGCGATGCGCGCTGCTGGCCGCGTAAAACAGTGAGAAAGGCAAGGGCAGGGCGTCGCGGATGTATTGGGCGGCGAACTGGTTCTGCTCGGCGATGCGGCTGCGGGGGACATAGAGCACGTCGAACCGGCGAAGCGGAAGCCAGCCGGCGCTGCCGGGATTGCTGAGGCCCGCGCGGACATCGATCAGGGTGGAGCGCACTTCGCCGCCGGGCAGGCGGCGGATGAGCAGGACGTTGCTAGCCTGCGCGTCGCGTGTGAGGCCGCCGGCCATCACAATGGCCTGGTAGGGATCGATCTGGCCGGGCAGATCGAACATTCCGGGGGCGGCAACTTCACCGCCAACGAAGATTTTCTGCGAGGCAAACTCCGTGGCAACGACATCGAGATCCGGGTCGATCAGTTCGCTGTAGAGGGCCCGGCGCAGAAGGGTGGCCAGTTCGTCAGGTGTGAGGGCCATGGCCATCACGCTGCCGGCAAGCGGCATATGGATGCGCCCGTCCGGGGCGATGACGAGTTCGCGGGAGAGTTCAGGTGCGGTGCGGACAATGACCTCGAGCCTGTCGCCCGGCGCGAGGAGATAGGGGGCGTCGGTGAGGATGTCGCCTGACCAGGCATCGGCCGGGAAATCGGCAGAGGTGATCGCAGCCGGAACGGCTGCACAGGCGCACAGCAGGCCGGCGAGCGAAGCGGTGAAGAGGCGGGCGCTCATGGGGGGCGGATGTCTCACAATATGTGGAGCGCACGTGTACTGCTTGTCGGCGGTAATGATTAAGGAAATATCAAACCGGGCATGTAAAGGCTCTAGACTGGGACGATCCGGGTCAGGACAGAATATGCCGCAAGCCGGCGAACGCACAACAGGTACGGCGCCAAGCCCCGC
>CALGEF010000252.1 GCA_937881755.1 uncultured Acidobacteriota bacterium | reverse complement strand
GGGCGAGGCGGCAATGACTGATCTCGGCTTTACCGGCGGCGGAAAGGACAGCGGCAAGATGTTCGTGAACGGACGGGCCGACCATAATGTGCCCACCGCTGACATGGTGGAGCACATCGTCAGGCTGGTCGAAGACAGGGCCGCGAAGCTTAAGGCCGAGCGCGAGGCGGAGCAGGTTCCGGCAGGGTAGGGGTCAAGCAGGCCCGCAGGTGCTGACCGGCACCAGCGCCGCCGCGGCATCATACAGGCCTTGCGAGGGGGCCAGGCGGCGAATGAGGGCGAGCGCTTCCGGCTTCTTCACGGAGACCACATCCACACCTTCGGCTGCTTCCACGGCCTGTCCTTCCATGGCGACAATGACCGTCCGGGCGCCCGGCGCGTCCGGCAGGCGGGCGTCCAGCGAGCCGGCGTAGACATTATCCGTGGACGCATCAAAGATCGAGAGCGAGCTATATTCCGGCCAGGTCGGCACGGAGAGGGTGACTGGGCCGCCAGCGACATCGATGACGCAGACAGCGTAGGCGAGGTCCGGCGAGGGGCGCACGATGGTCTGGGTTTCGGGGGTGACGCGCGGGCTCATCTGCCAGGCGTGCATGGAAATCCCGGAGCCGGTCATCCGCTCCCGGGCTTTCGACATTATGTAATCCGGCAGCGCATTTAGCACGATGAAGTGCGCCGCGACGAGGCCGATAGCGAAAGCGGAGAGGCCGATGACGGGCAGGCGCATCAGTTCGCCTCCCCGCAGCCAAGCTTCTCGATGGAGGGCGCCTGGAGCACCCGTTCCGGATCGGCGATGAAGTCAGTGTCAGGCTTGTAGAGGCGCAGCGTCAGGTCGAAGTTTCCGCCGGCGCGGCTGGACACCCAGCCCGATCCTGCCTCCGACGGGCTCGCCGACAGGTCAAAGAACCAGGACGCCGGGTCGCCCGCCGAGGCGGCATCCGTGAGGTCATAGGACAGGGCGTTGTCGGTGTTGTCGGGCAGGTAGCTCTCCGAATTGTACAGCGTGATCGACCACCACTGCGCTGGCATCGCCCCGCCTTTGACGCGGTAGTCGCAACCTTCGGCCAGGCGCTCACCGGCGTCGTCTGTGTTGCGGGTGAAATAGACCGCCTCGTCCTTGGTGAGCGCGAGCAGTCCGTGCCGGGCTACACGGGCGCGGGTCCACGGATTTGCAACCTCTGAGCCGATGGTCCAGTCGCTTGTCCAGCCGCTGACATCAACCGCCCCGCCGAGCCGGGCGCCGGGGCCTATGATGCCGGCAGCGGCCAAGGCGGAGCCGAGGCCCAGGAGGGCGCCCAGAAAGAGACCGGCGAAGGCACTGACAATGTTCATGCGATCACGCTAACGTGACCGTTGCGGGATGCAAGCTGCAGGTGCGAAGACTGTCTGCCGTGGGCTTATACGGCTAGCACTGGCCGCGTAACGAGGGATCTGACGGGCGCCATGTTTTTCAGGATTTTGCGATGGACCGGCCTTACCCTGCTGGCGGGAATCACCCTGCTCGTGGCGTCCAGCTGCACGATGCTGGGACTCAATTATGCGAGCCTCGATACCGGCAACAAGCAGGCCGCCGTGCCGGCGCTGGAAATCGACCGCCTGATGACGGCTGAAGGCCGGGCCGAGGCGATGAAGATGCTGGAGGACACGCTGTACGGTCCCTGGCCGCAGGGGCTGCCGGTCTCGGTGGGCGACTGGCGGATCATCAATCCGGACTATCTGGACGGGCGGGGCACGCTCGAGGAAATCGACATCACGATCGGCCGGGGCGACGGCGCGCGCACCTTCCAGCTGGTGGCGGCTTTCCCGGCGGCAGCGCTCGCCAATCCCCTGGTGCTCAGCCAGACGTTCAGTTCGAACTGCGCCACCTTTCCGGGCGAAGCCGTGATGAGTGAGGACGGTGATCCGTGTACGGCGCGGGATTTCGGGCCGGTCGCAAGCTTCATCGTCACGCAGCTGTTCGGCGAGTACATCGCCGAGGCGCCGGTGGGCCTCTATTTCGATGCCGGCTTTGTCTATGCAAGTTTCCATGCCGGGGATTTCATCCCGGACAGTACGCAGGTCGCGCCGAAAGCCATGGCCGAGCTCGGTGCGGACATGAACCCGACCAGCACCCTGATGGCCTGGGCTTACGCCTTCTCGGCAGCAATGGATGTGCTCGAAGATGATCCGCGTGTGGCCACCAACCATACGTCGGTCATGGGGCATTCGCGCCATGGGAAGGCGGCCTTGCTCGCGACGATCTGGGACCCGCGCATCGAAGCAGTGATCGCGCACCAGTCGGGCTTTGCCGGTGCCTCGCTGTCGCGATCGCCGACGGGCGAGCGGCTGGAGCGTATGGCGGAGACCTATCCACACTGGCTGGCGCCGGACGCGCAGAAGTATGGCGATGATCCAGGCCTGCTGCCGTTCGACCAGCATCTCGTGCTGGCGCTGATCGCGCCGCGACGGCTGTTCCTCGGCAATGCGCGGCGGGATGTGTGGTCGGATCCGAATTCCAGCTACCGCGCGGCGCTGGCTGCAAGCGCCATGTGGGAAGCTTACGGCAGACCGGGACTGAACGACAACGGCATGCGGACGTTTAACCCGACGGACGGGATCGTCTGGTGGATGCGGGCCGGCGGGCACAGCGTCGTGGACAATGACATCCCGGCCTTCATCGCGTTTCTGCAGTCGCGCCCGATGCCGCAAGGATTGTCCTCTGCCATCGAATTGCCAATGGCAGACGGGGCCAGATAAAGCTGGCCGGCAAACTCAGTTGGGAGGCTGATCCATGACCATCGACGTTGATTTCCTGAAACCCGTGCTCGCGCTCGTCCTGTGGACGCTCGTGATGTGGATCTGGATGTATGCCCTGCGCCTGCCGGCGTTTGCCAGGTACAAGATCAACCCCGACGATGCCCGCCATCCCGGCACCTATAGCGACAAGCTGCCCGCGCATGTCCGCTCGGCTGCCGACAACTACAATCACCTGCACGAGCAGCCGACGATCTTCTATGCCCTGATGTTCTTCATGGCGCTGACCGGCGGCAACGACAATCTGGCGGGGCTGGTTGCCTGGGTCTATGTCGGACTGCGGATCCTGCACTCCTTCGTGCAGGTCGTGGTCGGCAAGGTGGCCTTGCGCTTCCTGGTGTTTGTGGCGGGTACGTTCTGCCTCTTCTTCCTCGCCATCAAGGAAGCCTTGCGCATCTTCCTTATGTCCCAGGCGCTGTAAGGCTTCCAAGCGGCGTGAAACCGGATTAAAGGGCGGCGATGTCCTCCCTTTCAGTTACACGTCTCCAGCAGGTGATCGACCGGTTCGAGGAGGTCGAGGCCCGCATGGGCGCGACCTCCGATTCCAGGGAAATCATTGCCCTGTCCAAGGAGCATTCCGAACTCCGCCCTGTGGTGGAGAAAGCGCGCCAGGTGCTGACCGCCCGGCGCGGGCTGGCCGATGCCCAGGCGCTGGAAGCCGCCGGCGATTCCGAGATGGCGGAACTCGCCCGGATGGAGATCCAACAGATCAAGGACATCCTGCCGGCGCTCGAGCAGGAAATGCAGATCCTGCTTCTGCCCAAGGATGTCGATGACAAGGCCGACATCGTGCTGGAATTGCGGGCCGGCACCGGCGGCGACGAGGCGGCCCTGTTCGCCGGCGACCTGTGGCGGATGTACATGCGCTATGCCCAGATTAATGGCTGGAAGGTCGAGGTCGTCGATGCCTCGGACGGCGAAGCGGGCGGCTACAAGGAAATCATCGCCAACGTGTCGGGTGACGGCGTGTTCGGACGGATGAAATGGGAAAGCGGCGTGCACCGGGTACAGCGCGTGCCTGCCACGGAAACGCAGGGCCGCATCCATACCTCGGCGGCGACCGTAGCGGTTCTGCCCGCGCCGGAGAATATCGAGATCGAGGTGCGCGCGGAGGATATCCGGATCGACACGATGCGCTCGTCCGGCGCCGGCGGCCAGCACGTCAACACGACCGACTCGGCGGTGCGCATCACTCACTTGCCGACCGGCATCATGGTGACGAGTTCGGAGAAGTCCCAGCACGTCAACCGCGAGAAGGCGATGGACCAGCTGAAGATCCGCCTCTACGAGCGCGAGCGCGCCGAGAAGGATGCCGCGCGCTCGGAAGCGCGCTCCAGCCAGATCGGCTCGGGTGACCGCAGCCAGAAGGTGCGCACCTACAATTATCCGGAGAACCGCGTGACTGATCACCGGATCGGCCTGACACTCTATTCGCTCGACAGGATTGTTGCCGGCGACAAGCTCAACGATGTCGTGGAAGCTCTGATTACGGAAGATCAGGCGCGGAAACTGGCCGCGATGGAGGAAGGCGCCTGAGCGTCCTGAACTTCGAACAGATGATTCGTACCGCCGC
>CALGEF010000251.1 GCA_937881755.1 uncultured Acidobacteriota bacterium | reverse complement strand
CAAGGTCCGCGCCGTGCACCGGCAGCGGACGGGGGCGCGATCCGGTGGCAAGGATCAGCCAGTCATAGGCCAGGTGCCCGCCATCGCCGAGCCGGACCTGCCGGCTTGCCCGGTCGATCTTCGTGACATGGGTCCCCAGCCGCAGCTCGATATCCTGGTCTTCGTACCAGGCGGAAGGCTTGAAATAGAGACGCTCTTCCCCGACCTCGCCTTTCATGTAGCCCTTGGACAGGGGCGGGCGCTGATAGGGCAGGGCGGCCTCATCACCCACCAGCGTCAGGCTGCCCGTAAAACCGCCCTGACGAAGCGACTGCAGGACCTGCGCGCCGGCCTGGCCGCCGCCGACGATGACAATGCGCTGTGCCTCTCCAGCCGGCATTCCGGGCCCCACTCTCATTCGTGACGGGTGCGTCACTTTTTATTTATTCGGTTGCGCGCGCGGCTGCAAGCATCGCCGGACGGGGCACTCCGTCACAGGTTTACGCGCGTTGCGTCAACCAGCCAGGCCGTTAGGGTGCCGCCCCAGATGCGGATTCTCGAACTGGCCTCTGACGCAGACACGCGTGCCCTTGGCGCGCGGCTCGCGCTGTTGTTGCGGCGGGGGGATGTGATCGCGTTGCATGGAGACCTGGGCGCGGGCAAAACGACGCTGGCGCGCGGGCTGATCCGGTCTTTGCTGGGCCACGAGGAAGAAGTGCCGAGCCCGACTTACACGCTGGTCCAGATGTATGAGGGGCCGGGCTTTCCGCTCTGGCATTTCGATCTCTACCGCCTTGAAAACGCGGATGACGTTCAGGAACTCGGCTGGGACGAAACACAAGGCGGGGCTGCGTTGATCGAGTGGCCGGACCGGGCGGGCAAGCACCTTCCGGCCTGCCGGCTGGATGTATTCCTTGAAATCTCTGGGGATGGGCGCCGGGCGAGGCTGGAACCGGGCGGCGAAGGCTGGCAGGAACGGCTGGATGAACGCTTTGCCTGACCTCCGGACTGGCGAGATTGAAGCCTTCCTGACCTCTGCCGGCGATGGCTGGGAGACAGCGCGGCGCCAGTCTCTGGGCCAGGATGCGTCGACGCGGCGCTATCTGCGGCTTTTCCGCGAGGATGGTGCCACAGCGCTGCTGATGGATGCGCCGCGGGTCGAGAGCGACCCCCTGTCCGCCGGAGGCGGATTCGGCGATGCGGGCGCGGATGGGCTGGAATGCGATGACCCGTCTGGCCGCATCGCGTGTCGAAGCGTTCGCCCTGATTTCTCATCACCTGCGCGGTCTTTCTCTCCGGGCGCCGGAAGTCTATCGCTTTGATGCAGGGCCCGGGTTTGCGCTGATCGAGGATTTCGGGGACGGGCGTGAATTTGCCCGCCTCATCGGGCGCGGGGCGCAGGACGAAACGCGCCTCTACACTGCGGCGGCCGAGCGGCTTGCTGTTCTCCACAAAGCGTCCATACCGAAGGTGCTGTCGCTGGGCGGCGCTGCCTGGCCGATCCTCGAATTTGACCGCGTGGCACTGGGGGCGAATGCCGACCTCTATGCCGACTGGCTGCCGGCCGAAACAGGCGGCAGGGCGCTGGAGGGCGCGCAGCGCGCGCGCTGGGAGGCAGAGCGCGATGCGCTGATCCAGCAGGCCGTCTCGTTCCCGCGGGCGTTCACATTGCGCGACTATCATGCGGAGAACCTGCTCTGGCTGCCCGAAGGTGATGTCGGCTTGCTCGACTTTCAGGATGCCGTCATCGGTTGGGACGCGTGGGACCTCGCCATGCTGACGCAGGATGCCCGGCGCGAGGTTTCCGGGCAGGCCGCCGAGGCCGCGATCTCGACTTTCCTGACGCTGACCGGCCAGTCGCGCGCGGCTTTCGACGAGCGGCTGGCGGTGATCGGCGCGCTGAATGCGCTGCGGATTGCCGGCGTGTTCTCTCGCCTGCAACACCGGGACGGCAAGCCGCGCTACGGCGACTTCCAGCCGAGGCAGTTGCAGATTCTCGCGCGTAACCTTTCCCATCCGTCGCTCGCCGGCATGGCGGCGTTCGTGCGGGACGCCACGCCTTTTGTGTTCGGGGGCCTTCGATGAGTGTTCCGGTGCCTCACACGGCGATGGTGCTGGCCGCCGGACTGGGCACGCGGATGCGGCCGCTGACCGATGCCACCCCGAAGCCGCTGCTGAAGGTGCGCGGCAAGGCATTGATCGACCGGATGCTGGATCCGCTCGCCGAGGCGGGCGTCCGGCGTATCGTCGTCAACGTGCATTACCTGGCCGACCAGGTAGAGGCCCATGTTAAGGCGCGCACGGATGTCGAGGTGATCATTTCGGATGAGCGCGGCAAAGTGCTCGAGACGGGCGGCGCCCTCGCCAGGGCGCGGCCATTACTGGGCGATGATCCTGTCTATGTCCTGAACACGGATGCCTTCTGGGGACCGGAATCTCCGGCGCCCTTCCGCGAGCTGGCCGAAGCCTTTGATCCGGCGGCTGAGGATGAGCGCCTGCTGGTCGCCGCGACCGACCGGGCGCTGGGCTTCGACGGCGCCGGTGATTTTTTCCTTGAGGCGAACAACCGGCTGATCCGGAGAGGCAGTGCGCCTTCGGCGCCGTGGGCCTATGCCGGTGTGCGGATCATGAAGCCGCAGCTTTATGACGGGGCGCCGGTCGAGCGGTTCTCGGCGCTGAAAATCTGGGACGGCCTGATCCCGGACGGCCGGCTCGCGGGACATGTGCTGGACCGGTTCTGGCTGCATGTCGGTGATCCGAAGGCGCTTGCGGACGCAGAGATGTGGGTCGCCTGCCATGGCGGCTGAGATCCGGCCATTCGGGAAGGACGCCCCCAGGGTCTGGACCATCCCTCCCGGTACGGACTTCCTTGGCTCACTGGCGCGGGTTCTGGCAGATACCTTCAGGCTGCGGGAACGCGCTGACGCACTGGCAGATGCCATCATCTATCTACCCAACCGCCGCTCCGCACGTGCGCTGACGCTGGCGCTGTTCGATACGTTGGGCGGCGCGGGCACATTGCTGCCCCCTGATATCCGCACCCTTGGCGATCTTGACTCCGACGAGCCGCCACCGGTCCCGGAGGCCGCGCTCGCGGGGCTGGCGCCCGCGCTCTCACCGGCCGCGCAGCTCGGCGTGCTGGCGAAACTGGCGGCCACATTCTACCGGCGCGAATATGGCCGCACCCTGCCGCCCGCTTCGGCGCTCGCTTCGGCGCGGGAACTGTCGGGACTGCTGGAGCAGGCCTCGATGGGCGAGGGACCGGTCGACTGGTCGCAACTGGCCGGGCTGGTGACGCAGTCCGATCTCGCGGTGCACTGGAAGGACACCGCCCGGTTCCTGTCGATCATCACCGAGATGTGGCCGCAATGGCTGCGCGAGAACAATGCCAGCGATCCTTTCTGGCGCCGGCAGCAGGCGGCGGAGGCGCTGGCGGCCTCCTGGGCGGCAAAGCCGCCCGCCGCGCCCGTGATCATCGCCGGCTCGACCGGGGCTACGCCTTCCGGACGCCTGCTGATGCAGGCGGTGACGAAGCTGCCGGGCGGGCTGGTCGTGCTCCCCGGTCTCGATACCGACCTGAGCGAAAAAGCGCTGCTGGCTGTTTCGGGCGCCCCGGGCCACCCGCAGTTTGCCCTGGTGCGTACACTGAAGGCTCTCGGGATATCGCTGGGCGAGGTGTCAGAGTGGCCGGCCGCTCCGGACAAGGTGCGTTCGCCGTCACGGCGCAGGCTGGTCTACGAAGCGCTGGCGCCGGCGGACGACACGGCGGACTGGCGCGAGACGCTGGAGGCGTTGGCAGGCATTGACGCGGCAACGCCGGCAGGCTTCGTGCGCGCGGCGCTGCAGGGCCTGTCGGTTGTAGAACTTCCCAACGAGGCGGCGCAGGCCGAGGCGGCTGCGCTGCTGCTGCGCGGCGTGCTGGAAGAGCCCGGGGCGAGGGGCGCTCTGGTGACGCCGGATGCCGGACTGGCCCGGCGCGTGGGCGCGCTGCTGGCGCGGTGGGGCATTTCGGTTCCGCCTTCGGCCGGCCAGCCATTGGGGCGCACCCCGGCAGGCAGCCTGATTTCACTGTGCGCGCGCTGGGCCGCCGATCCCGCTGATCCGGTCACCTTGTCCGCCGTTCTGAAGCATGCCTTCGTGCGCAACCGGGAAGCCGGAAACCTGGTGGACCTTTATTTCCTGCGAGGGCCCCGCCGCTGGGCCTCGCTGACGGATCTCGCAGAGCTGATCGAGCAGCATGACCCGGAAGGCCGGCGCCGGGATTTTTCAGCGCAGGAACAGGCGCAGGGCGCCGCGTTCATCCGGGAACTGGCAGGCATTGTCGCGGCGTCAGGCGCGGATTTTTCGGCGGCGGGCACGGTGAATGTCGCCGTGGCCGCCGAACGGATCGCAGCGCTCGCGGGCGCGATCAGCGAGACACCGTTGCCCTGGGCGGGGGAGGACGGGGCGGGCGCGTCCAGGCTGCTTGAGCGTATCCGCGAACTGGGAACTTTCCTGGACGAAGTGACGCCGCGCGACATGGCGCAGCTGGTCGAGACGGAATGCGCGCGCCTGACAGTCAGCCTCGGCGAGCCGGAGCATTCCCGGCTCAGCATCTGGGGCCCACTGGAGGCGCGTCTCCAGTCTGCAGATCTTGTCGTGCTGGCAGGGCTCAACGAAGATGTGTGGCCCGCAAAGACGCCGCCGGACGCTTTCCTGCCGCGCCGGTTTCGCACAGGGCTCGGCATGACCGATCCGGATGAACGGCTGGGGCTGTCGGCGCATGATTTCGCGCAGCTTTCCTGCGCGCCGCACGTGGCGATGCTGTACTCTGCGCGGCGCGAGGATGCGCCGGCGGTGGCGTCGCGCTGGGTATGGCGGCTGAGAACGCTGGCGCAGGGCGCGCTGTTTGAGGCGGCGCCGGAGGTGTTGGCGGGGGAGTATGGCGGGCTGCCGGGATGGGTGCGCGCGCTGCAGTCGGAGGGCATCGGCTCGCAGGCGGCGGACTTCAGCGCCGAGCCGAAACCGACGCGGCGGCCAGCGGGCTGGCCGAAACGGATGTCTGTGACGCGGATCGACCGGTTGCAACGCGACCCGTATTCGATCTGGGCCGAAGATATTCTCGGCCTGCGCGTGATGGATCCGATGAACGGGCCGATGCAACCGAACCTGAAAGGCACGGCGGTGCACAGGGCAATAGAACTGCTGGAGGCGGAAGGGTCTGAAAAATCTGCGGACCATCTTGCGCGGCTGCTGAAGCGGGAGCTGCGCGGCACGGGCGAGGCGGAGGCGGACTGGCTGAGCCGGGAGGCGATCTGGCAGGACGTGGCGACGTGGTTCCTGGGCTGGCGGTCGGCGCGCGATGTCTCGGGCGGCCTCGTGCTGGAAGCCAG
This sequence comes from uncultured Acidobacteriota bacterium, assembly GCA_937881755.1. Taxonomy (GTDB): domain Bacteria; phylum Pseudomonadota; class Alphaproteobacteria; order Caulobacterales; family Hyphomonadaceae; genus Hyphomonas. The sequence goes on along the minus strand of CALGEF010000251.1, from coordinate 1,614 downwards.
GGGGGAGCTGGCTTACGTGATCGCGGGCGAGGACTTTGTCCTGTCGGCGCAGGCGGACCGGATCGAGACTGGCCCGGCCGGCGAGATCACGATCGTCGATTTCAAGACAGGCAGCGCGCCGTCCGACAGGATGATCCGTACAGGGTTTGATCAGCAGATGCCGCTGCAGGCGCTGATCGCCGGCAAGGGCGGGTTCGAGAGGGTGCAGGCGGCGCCCGTGGCGGGGCTGGAATATGCCGAGTTCAAGGCAAAGCCGAAGGCGCGCACGATTGGTCCCGGCAGGGACGGCGACCTGACGCCGGCCGCCATGGCGGCGCGCGCCGAGGAGGGCATGAAGCGGTTGATTGCGGATTACCGGGCTCCGGGGGCGGTGTTTGCGTCCGCGCCGCGCGTGCAGTTCGTGAAGCATGATTACGGCTACAACCTCCTGGCGCGCCGGGCGGAGTGGACAAGCGACACCTCGGACGGGGAGGGCGGCGATGAGTGAGGCTTCGCAGGTTGACGCGCTGAAGGCGGCGACGGCGGCGCAGGCGCTGGCGGCTAATCCCGGCGCGTCGGCCTTTGCTACGGCGAATGCGGGCAGCGGCAAGACGAAGGTGCTGATCGACCGTGTGGCGCGCCTGCTGCTGCGGCGGCCGGATGGCCGGCCGGGGGCTAACCCGGACTCCATCCTGTGCATCACCTACACGCGCGCCGCCGCGAGCGAGATGCTGACGCGGCTGTTCGAGACGCTCGGAAACTGGGCCGTGATGGAGGACGAGCCCTTACGGCTCGCGCTGTCCCGGCTGGAGGAAGCCCAGCCTGCCGATTATACGCTGGACCAGCTGAAGGCGGCGCGGGCCTTGTTTGCGCGCGCTCTCGAGACCCCGGGCGGTTTGCGGATCGAGACGATCCACGCGTTCTGTGCCCGGATCCTGCGGCGGTTCCCGCTGGAAGCGGGGGTGATGCCGGGGTTCACGGAGCTTGAGGAAGAAGAGGCCCGCGAGATCTGGCAGGCGGCGAAACAGTCGGCGATCCTGAGGGCAGCGCAGGAAGATCGCGCCCTCCTTGCCTTGCTGGCGCGCGAAGCGGGGCGCGACGGGGCGAGCAGCGCGCTGGATGCGTTGAAAGGGTCGGGGCGGGCGCTGCGCAGGTTTGCAGCGGACTGCGGGGATGATCCGGACGCGATGGAGCGGGCACTGCGACAGGTGATCGGGCCACCTGATGCCTCGCCGGACGCACTGGTGGCGCAGGCCATGGGCGCGGACCTTCCGGCAGAGGACATCCGCCGGGCCATTGCGGCGCTGGGCGCAGGAAAGGCCGCCGACCTGAAACTCGCGGAGCAGCTGCAAGGTGTCCTTGCAGCCGCAGACGCGAATCCGGAACAGGCGTTCGATCTCTACACGTCGGTCTTCCTGACGGCGGCAGGGGAGGCGCGCCGGAAAAGTCCGTTCACGAAGGGTGTAGCGGACGGCGCGCCGGTCGTGGCCGGACTGTTCGCCATGGGTGACAGTCCCGGGAGCGAGACGCGGCGGATCGAGGCGTTGACAGCGCAGCTGCGGCGCGCGCAGGCGTTTGCGCGCACCTCGGCCCTCCTGAAACTCGGCCTGCCGGCGCTGGCTTCGTATGAGGCGG